>JANQSQ010000602.1 GCA_028283985.1 Rhodothermales bacterium
CATTGACGAGATCGTCGCCGTGGTCAGCGACCAGATTGTGCTCAAATCCGAGGTAGACGCCATCGTGGCCAACTACCTCCAGCAGCAGCGCATCCCTTACTCCGAAGCGCTCTGGATGGATGCCCTGAATGAACTGATCGGACAGGAAATTCTGAAGGTGGCCGCCCGCCGCGACACCAACATCACCGTACAGGAAGAACAAGTCGATCAGGCGCTCGATCAGCGTATCGAATTCATGGCGTCCCAGGTAGGCGGCGAGGAGATGCTGGAGGAATTGTATGGCCGGAGCATCGTACGCATCCGGGCGGACCTGCGAGACGAATTGCGCGACCAGTTACTGGCGGACCAGCTTCGTCAGAGCAAGATTCAGAACGTTCGCATTACGCCCACGGAGGCGGAGGAATGGTTCGATCAGTTTCCTGCCGACTCCCTGCCGGTCATCCCCCATGTGGTGCGCTTGAACCATATCGTGCGCTTTCCCGAACTCACGGAAGAAGCCCGCGAGGAGGCCCGGGAGATCATCGCCGCGATTCGCGATTCCATCGTGACGGGCGGCGGATCGTTCGAAGAAATGGCGCGGCAGTTTTCGGAAGACCCCGGCTCGGCAAGCGTGGGCGGACGCATAGAAAACACGAATCTGGGCGATCTCGTGCCGGAGTTCGGTGCGGTCGCCTCCCGCATTCCGATCGAGGAAGTGTCGCAGGTCTTCGAGTCCCCGTTCGGATACCATATCGTGCGCGTAAACGACCGGCGGGGCGAAATCGTCGATTTCAATCACATCCTGATCCGTATAGACGACAGCGAAATAGACCCCTCGGAAACCATCGCGTTTCTGACGGCGGTGCGCGATTCGGCGCTGCACCTCGACGTGCCCTTCGAACGCCTCGCCAAACTGCATTCGCAGGAAGAATCGTCGGCGCAACTGGGAGGACGGGTAGTGGATCCGCGCACCGGGGAGCGCGACCTTATTCGGGAAAATCTCGGGTCGCCCTGGCTGGCCACGCTGGACACGCTGGAGATCGGAGAAATCAGCCAGCCCACGCCCGTACAACTGGAAAATCCCCGGCAGGCCTACCATATTGTACAACTGGTCCTCTCTCAGGAGGAGCATACCGTCAGCCTGGAAACGGACTACGAACGCATCGAGGAGTTTGCGCTTCAGGAAAAACGCGCGCTATGGATGCAGGACTACATCGAGACCCTGCGCGAGGAAATCTACGTAGACCTGCGCGGCAAAGCCAGATCGGACCGGATGGTCGAGCTTTAGCGCTACCGCCGGAGGGGCGATTTTCGTTGTTATCCACCCAATCCTGACCCTTTTTATGCCGCACGTTCAGCAGGATATGCAAGTCCCCGAAGTCCTCGAAGCGCTTCATGCGTCCTACGATCGCCTCCGTGCAGAGATCGCAAAGGTCATCGTAGGACAGGACGAGATTATCCGCCATCTGTTCGTAGGCTTTCTGGCCCAGGGACATGTCCTGCTGATTGGCGTTCCGGGCCTGGCGAAGACGCTGCTTATCCGGACGATTTCCCAGGCCACGAGCCTGAAATTCAGCCGAATCCAGTTTACGCCGGACCTGATGCCGGGCGACATCACGGGCACGGAAATCATCGAAGAAGACGTCTCCACGGGCCGGCGGTCGTTCAAGTTCGTACGGGGACCCATCTTCGCCAATGTCGTGCTGGCGGACGAGATCAACCGAACACCCCCCAAAACCCAGGCGGCCTTGCTGGAGGCCATGCAGGAACACCATGTGACCGCCGCCGGGGAAACGTACATACTCGACGAACCTTTTTTCGTGCTGGCCACGCAGAATCCGATCGAGCAGGAAGGCACCTACCCCCTGCCGGAAGCCCAACTGGACCGGTTCATGCTTAATCTGTGGCTCGACTACCCGGCTTTCGACGAAGAGGTCGATGTGGTCCGCAGTACGACCGGTGCGCGCGTGGCCGACATCCAGCCGGTGATGCATGCGCAGGAAATCCAGGACTTTCAGCACTTCATCCGGCAGATCCCCGTAGCCGACAATGTGATTGAATATGCGGTCCGCCTCACAGGGCGTACGCGGCCCGGAAGGGAAGGCGCCCCCGACTTCGTCACGAAGTACCTGAACTACGGCGCGGGGCCGCGGGCGTCTCAGTATCTCATCCTCGGCGCCAAAGCGCTTGCCGCCCTCGACGGACGCCTTTCACCGCTCATAGACGATGTGCGCCGCATTGCCGTGCCGGTCCTGCGGCACCGGATCGTCCCGAATTTCAATGCGGAAGCGGACGAAATCACGCCCGTAGACATTATAGAGCGGCTGCTCGACAGTGCCGAAAACGAGTCGTAAGGCCACGGGACAAGCGATCGCCGCCAAAGACAGGCGTACGCCTATCCCCCGTCCGGCAGGATAGGCTCCTCTGCGGTGTGGGCCGCATCTCCGGACATGCTTTCTTCTTCCACGGGGGCGACACTCGCCTCTTCCCCCTCCCGGTCCGGATATCGGACGCGTATGTGGTAAATACCTAACAGGATGGATAAAAAGGTTCGCTTTATTTGCGCCAGATCGCGGAACGTCAGATCCGAATCGTCGAGTTGCCCGTCGGCAAGGCGATCCGCAACGATGTCGTCAATGAGCGTTTCCAGACGCCGGTGCGTAGGATCGGCAATGCTGCGGCTTGCCGCCTCTACGGAATCGGCAAGCATCAGGATTCCCGTCTCTTTCGTGTTGGGAAGCGGACCATCGTACCGGAACTCGGATTCGAGGATCTCCGGCTCGCCTTTCTTGTGCTGAGCGAGCGCCTGCCGGTAGAAAAACTCGATCCGGGAGGCGCCGTGATGCGTGGCGATGAAATCCAGCACGCGCCCCGGCACATTGTATTCCCTGCCTTTCTCCAGCCCCTCCTTCACGTGCGACGCGATAATCAGGGCGCTCATCCGCGGCTTCAGATCGTCGTGCGGATTGACGCCTGACCGCTGGTTTTCCACGAAGTAGTTCGGCTTGGCGAGCTTGCCTATATCGTGGTAAAGCGCTCCGACACGCACCAGCAGAGTATTCGCTCCGATCGCATCTGCGGCGGCTTCGGAAAGATTGGCCACCTGGAGGGTATGGTTGAACGTACCGGACGCCTCCATCGACAATTGCTTGAGGAGCGGATTATTCATGTCGGAAAGTTCGACCAGCGTCAGATCGGTGGTGATGCCGAATCCCCGCTCGGCAATCCACAGCAACGGATAGGCAAGCAAAAGCAGAAATGCGCTGATGCTTGCAGGCAGCATGTCGGCGAAAAACACATGGAAAGGTTCTCCGAAAAAAGTAGCCGACGCCGCAAGGACCACCAGATATCCGAGGAAAACCATGCCGGCGCTGATGAAGAATTGCCGCCGGTTGCGGATGTCCCGCACGCTGAACACGCCGAGGGCGGACGCCAGGAAGGTCGCGAAGGTAAACTCGAAATTATAATACAATAACTGGCCGCCCAGCAGGGCCAGGGTCAATGCGGCGAAAATACCGACGCGAGAATCGAAAATCACTGTGATCAGCACCGGGGCAATGGCTACCGGCACGAGGTACATGCGCAAGGATTCCGTGTGAAGCGGAATGGCGAAGAGCCCGACCACCGCGGCGAACAGAATGACCAGGAGCAACATGCTCCGTTTGCTGGCGAAAATGGGCCGCCTCAGCAGATACAAATACAGGAAAAAGAGAAAGTACGCCGCAAGGATGACGAGAAATTGTCCGAGAAGCACTCTCCAGAGAATGTTTTCGCCGCCCCGCTCCTGCCATGCGCGTTCGAACGAGGTAAGATGCGCATAAATATCCTCCGTAACCCGTACCCCGTCTTCAATTATCGTTTCGCCCTCCGCTACCCGGCCCCGCACCGGAGAAATGCGCTGTTCGAGGCGCTGGAACTCGCGTATGGTTTCCGCGCGCAGATAGCTGAGCGAGGGCGTAAAAATCGCCCGGAAGAAGGCGCCTCCCAGTGCGGCGGAAAGGCTGTCCTCGCTCTGCTGGAATTGTCGTTCGGCGAAGGCGTACGCTTCGTCCAGGCCATAGGTGTTGTCCTTGTCCCGAATCGTTTCGGTCCGGTTCGCGTCGTCCCGAATCACGATCCGGTCAGATAGCACACTATCCTGCGGCACATCCAGCACGCCTACGACCAGAAGTTGCGAGGCGATGCTCCAGACCTCGTTCAGCAAGCGTTCGTCCGGGCGGGATGCATTGGATGGAGGTTCCTCACCCGACAGTTCGGGCATACGCATCGCATAGGCATCGGCCAGCAACCGCCATTGCTCGGAGGTAATCGTAAGACGAGCCGCCCGGCGCAGATCGAGATACCGGAGCGAATCGGCCTCCCCTTCCTCCATCTCGTCGAGCAGGAGATGTACGCGATACGCGGTCCATGCGTCAAAAACCTCGTCAAGTTGCTGGATCAGCGTGTCCCGGTTCGCCTCCATGACCCCTTGCGCATCGTCCGAGACCTGAAAATAAGGGGGCGTATTTTCCCGAATCGCCGTCTGCTCGGCTTCCAGTTGCGCCTCCGACTTGTAGATGGAGAAGTCAAAAGGGGCCACAAGGGTTTCCCCATGCCATTCGTCCCCGATCTCCACCGTGTACTGGTACACGTTGCTTCGCGGGAAAGCGGCTACCGTCAGTAATACGAGCGCGAAGAAAATACCCCCGCTGTACATCCAGTGGATTCGCCCGGATTTATCCCGGGAGGAAAGACCCTTTTCGAGGTTGTTACCGACAGGCTGCGGTTTCTTCTTCCAGAGGCCGGCGTTTCTCAACACTTTCATAGGGGGACTCGTCCGGGAACGAAACGCAGATGAGATCGCAGCAGGAGCGCCTCCCGTCAAAGCAGGGCATGGCCGCGCAATGCGCTGCCTCTCCGGCTCGGGCATGCAACAGTCCCTATCTATGCCGCAGGGCAAGCAGGGATCCCAAAACCAGATGAAGGCCCGCCCCGATCGCCGTATACCAGGGCCAGGCTATGGCGCGGAGCCCCTCCCGGGCAATCGCCTCATCGCCGGGCATAAACCAGACAATCCACCCTTCCCCAGGATGATGCCAGACAGAGAAAATCACCCATATCATGACGATCACCGTAGTTACAAACGAAAGCACGGCATCCGTCTGATTTGTGGCCTTATTGAAAAGCCCCAACAGAAAAACTCCCAGCAGCCCCCCGTACGTGAACGAGGCAATGGCGAGCCCCAGTTCGACCACCGGGTTATCGCGATCCTCGAAAAGCGTGGCGAAGAAAATGAATACGATGCCCCAGAATACGGTGAACAGGCGGGATACAAACAGGGATCGCGTCGCCGACGTCTCCTCGCCCCGGATACGCCCAAACCACGGCATGCGCTCGAACAGATCGAACACGGAGGACGAGGCCAGCGAATTGAGCGACGACGATAACGTACTCATGGCCGCCGCCACAATACCGGCCAGCAGCAAGCCGGATACGCCCGGCGGCAGCCCCTCAATGATGAATTTCGGAAAGATTTCGTCGCCCCGGGCCAGACCCAGGTCGGCTATGGAAACCCCTCCATAGTAGCTCCAGAGCAGCAGCCCTACCCCCAGAAAGAGCGCAAACTGGAAGATGGCCACCACGGCGGGACCGATGGGCGCCTTTTTGCCGTCCCGCTCATCCCGGCAGGTGAGCAGGCGCTGCACAATGAGCTGATCCGTGCCGTGCGAAGCCATGGAAAACACCGCCCCGCCCACCACGGCGGTTACCAAGGCATACGGAGACGTGAGCCATGTCGAAAGGGACTCGTTCGACGCCAGATACAGCACCTGCGTCTTGCCGGCTTCCGCGGCCTGCGCCCACCAGTCGCCGGGCGCCTGCCCGAGCAATACCATCACCGCCACCACGGCCCCGCCAAGGTACACGGCCATCTGCACCACATCCATCCACACCACGGCCTTGATACCCCCTATCAGCGTGTAGACAATGGTGAACAGTGCAATAACGGTGATAATAGATGCATAGGATATATCCAGTCCCGCCGAGTCCGCAATCACCTTCAGGGGAATGGCCGTAGCGAAGAGGCGCACCCCGTCGGCAAGCAGGCGGGTGACCAGAAACGTCACCGAAGCCGTGCTCCGCATGGCGTCCCCGTACCGGTCGCCGAGCAAGGCGTAGGCAGTGACCAGTTCTCCCTGAAAATACCTGGGAAGAAAACACATCGATACGACGATTCTTCCCAGCAGGTAGCCGAAGGTCAGTTGCAGGAAGGTCAGGCTGCCGCCGTACGCCACTGCCGGGATGCCAATCACCGTCAGCGTACTCGTTTCGGTGGCCACCACGGAAAAGCACACCGCCCACCAGGGCAGATCCCTGTTGCCGAGAAAATAATCCGCAGTGCTTTTTTGCCGCCCTCCGGCTTTGACGCCGAATGCGGCCACGCCTGCCAGATACAGAACAATAACGACGTAATCGAGAGTGGTGAGCATGGCGATGAGCGGGTTACTCCTCGAGCAGGGCAAGCAGTTGGTCTTCGTCGAGCAGAACAATCCCCAGTTCGGCGGCCCGATCGCGCTTCGATCCGGGATTCTCGCCGACCACGACATAATCCGTATTCCGGCTCACACTGCTGCTGACGCGACCTCCGGCCTGCTTTATACGCGCCGTCGCTTCCGCTCTCCCAAGCGTCGGCAACGTACCCGTGAGTACAAAGGCCTTGCCGGCCGCTTTGCCGGATTCCTCCTCTCCCGGCGGCGCCTCCTCGGGCAATCGTTCCGTATTCACGCCGGACTCGCGCAGGCGCCGTATCAGGTCCCGGTTCGCTTCGACCGCAAACCAGCTCGCCACACTCTTTGCAATAACGTCTCCAACGCCCTCGATGTGCTCGATTTCTTCTGCGCCGGCTCTCGACAAGGCATCGAGCGAAGCGTACCGGGCGACAAGCAATTCCGCCGTGGCGCGCCCCACATGGCGAATACCCAGTCCGAATACAAGGCGACCGAGGGGGCGTATTTTGGGGGCTTCGATGCCTTCGAGGAGATTATCGGCCCGGTTTTCGGCAAAGAGATCGAGCGCAATCAGTCGTTCGGCGGCAAGGCCATAAATATCCGCAAGGGTGCCGACAAGCCCCTCTTCTCCAAGCGTCACCGCCAATTTGGCGCCCAGCCCTTCGATATCCATCGCCCCCCGGCTCGCAAAATGCTCCACCAGACGGATGAATTGCGCCGGGCAGTCGATGGACACGCAGTAGCTGTCGACCTCGTCCGGCAGCTTGCGAAGTTCGCTGCCGCATACCGGACAGTGCACAGGCATATCCCATTTCCGCTCCGCACCCGACCGCGCTTCCTCGATGGGCTTCACGACCTGGGGAATCACGTCTCCGGCCCGTTTCACCACCACCCGATCTCCTATGCGGATATCCCGGTCCCGGACGTATTCTTCATTGTGCAGGGTGGCGCTCGATACGATCACCCCGGCCACGGGCACCGGCTCGAGTACCGCTTCCGGCTTGATGACGCCGGTCCGCCCTACGCTGACCTTGATATCGTTCAGCACCGTCGTCGCTTCCTTTGCAGGAAACTTGCAGGCCACGGCCCAGCGGGGGGCATTCGATACGAATCCGAGCGCTTCCTGCCAATCGAACCGGTCTATCTTGACCACCAGCCCGTCGATTTCATAGTCCAGTTCCTCCCGCCTCTCGTGCCACGCTTCATAAAGCGATTTCACCTCGTCGATGGAATCCGACCGCGCGACATGTTCGCTTACGCGGAAACCGTATGCCCGCAGCCGCGCAAGCAACGCATGCTGCCCTTCCGGCGGCGCC
>JANQSQ010000603.1 GCA_028283985.1 Rhodothermales bacterium
GTGAATCTTCATTCGGACCTCTCCGTGGTTTTCGGTTCGGATATCCCTAATAAACTCGGGCGTCAGGATCAAATGAACAACCTATTGAGAGATCACAGCGTGCGTTTTCGCTTCTAGTTCTGAGCCTCGTAAGTGCGCAAACTGCGTGGGCGAAGGATCAGCCAATTGCCCCCCTTTTGCCTGCCGGGATCGCATAATAGGCAAGAATGATAATCCGGGTCTGCCGTTCGATCGTGGCTTCCAGTTTTTCATTCGTAACGAGCATATTTCGGAAATAATTTACCGTGGTGGAGATGGCGGGAGTCGAACCCGCGTCCGAATGGCCGTACCGACAAGCGTCTACGTGTGTAGTCGGTCTTTCGTGCTCACTCGCATCAAGAGCCGCCCGACAAGAGCCGGATGCAAGCAAAGGCTGATTGTTTTGACTGCGGCCTGTTCAGCCGGTACGGACCGCAGCGGGTTCATCTGAGTCGGTGCCCTGATGCACGCCGATGAACGAGCAGTGCATTGGACAGATGGGGCTTACGCCGCCATCGCGTACGAGTAATCGTTCGCATTTACCAGTTCCCAGTCATATTAACGAGCTGGACTGAGGAGCTCGACACGCAACTTGCAGCGCGAATACCACCCGTCGAAACCATGTCATCCCCATATGTGCAAAGAACGGCGCCGCCGTATGGCTGCGCGAGGCTGCTATCCCGGTGCATCGTATGCACTCGTCGAAACGGAGTGGCCCGCTTGCGGATGGGACAAAAATCCCCTTAACCCGTTCTACGGAGAGTAGGATGGCAAGTTTCTCCGCCGCCTCACCCCACATCTCCTGTCGAATATTCCCCGTCCACAAGGCGCCGGATGCCGCGTTCGTTCCGGTCGCGCAGTTCCGGGGGCAATGCGGACGAGGGAAAATTCTGCCAGGCCACAGGCCGCACGAACCGTTGAATAGCGGTATCTCCCACAGCTCCCGTGCGCACGTCGGTCGTGGCCGGATAGGGGCCTCCATGGTGCATGGCCGAACATACCTCGACGCCCGTCGGAAATCCGTTGAAAATGAACCGGCCCGCCCTTCGCCGCAACACGTGAACGAGCCCGTCATAGCGGGCAATATCTTCTTCATCGCCGTGAATCGCCGCGGTGAGCTGCCCTTTCAGGCTGTGGGCCACCCTTTCGATCTCGGCGGTATCCCTCGCAACCACAACGAGACTCGACGGCCCGAACACCTCTTCGGTCAGCATATCGTTCGCCAGGAAGGTCTGCACATCCGTGCGGAAGAGCGCTCCGCCACCCTCCGTACGCGCGGGATCCGCCTCTCGCTCCGAAACCGCCACGCGCTGCACCCCTTGCGCCACGGCCAGCCGGTCGGCGCCGGCGCAGAACCGGTCGCGTATGCCCCGATGAAGCATCGATGCCGGTTCAGCCCGGCAGATGTGTTCGCTCAAAGCCTGCAGGAAGGTCTCCATCGCTTCCCCGGCGACCCCAAACACCAGCCCCGGGTTCGTACAGAACTGCCCAACGCCCAACAGAATCGACCCCGCCAGTTTTTCGGCAAGAGCCTCCGCCCCGTTCTCCAGCGCGGAAGGCAGGATGAACACCGGATTAACGCTCCCCATCTCGGCATATACCGGAATCGGTACGGGACGCGTCGCCGCCGCATCGAAGAGCGCGCGCCCTCCCTGAAGCGATCCGGTGAAACCCACGGCCTGCACCAGCGGGTGCCGGACCAGCGCCAGCCCGACTTCGTAGCCTTGTCCATGCACCAGCGAAAACACGCCGGCAGGCATCTTTTCGGCTTTGGCGGCCCGGAGGATAGCATGGGCCACCAGCTCGGACGTGCCCGGATGCGCCGGATGCGCCTTGCAGATTACCGGGCAACCGGCAGCCAGTGCAGAGGCGGTGTCGCCCCCTGCCACCGAATAGGCCAACGGAAAGTTGCTGGCCCCGAACACAGCCACCGGCCCAAGGGGCACACACATGCGGCGCAGGTCGGGCTTGGGGATAGGCGTACGGTCGGGTACGGCC
>JANQSQ010000617.1 GCA_028283985.1 Rhodothermales bacterium
AGCGCCCTTCGGGAGGCAGAGAGGGGCACGCTGGCCGCGTCATTCCTCATTATGTGGGGCCTGCCACATTGCTTCGTCATTCCTTGCCAGCGCACCCCTTTCAGCCTCTGAGCTTTGAGGACTTAATCAGAGTATCCTTACGCCTGCCCTATACGCCGCATGATTCCGCGGGAACTGTTCAAAAAAATTCGGCGGATCGAAATCCGCACAAAAGGGCTCGTCAATAATTTCTTCGGGGGCGAATACCACTCGGCCTTCAAGGGACTGGGTATCGAATTCTCCGAAGTGCGCCCGTATCAGGTAGGCGACGACATCCGTTCGATCGACTGGAACGTTTCTGCGCGAACCGGAGAAACCTATGTGAAGGTGTTCGAGGAGGAACGCGAGCAAACGCTCATGCTGGTAGTGGACGTATCCGGATCGGAGGATTTCGGATCGCAGGCGCAGTTCAAACGGGAGGGAGCGGCAGAGATCTGCGCGATCATCGGATTCAGCGCCATTTCCAATAACGACAAGGTGGGGCTCCTGCTGATCTCGGATCAGGTCGAACTCTTCGTGCCCCCGAAGAAAGGGCGCCGGCATGTATTGCGCTTGCTCCGGGACCTGTTTGCCCACGAACCGGAATCCCGGAAAACCGATCTTGCAGCCGCCCTGGATTATCTGCCCCGCATGCTTAATCGCCGCTCCATCGTGCTCGTCATCAGCGATTTCATGGACGAGGGATTCGAGAAGGCATTGCGGGTGGTGGCCCGGCGTCACGATACCATCGGGGTGCGGCTCGAGGATCCCCGCGAACACACATTGCCCCGCATGGGACTGGTCGAGTTGACCGATGCGGAAACCGGCGAAACGGTTATCGTGGACACGAACGACCGGCGGGTGCGTGAAACATTCGCCGCCTCCGCCGAGGCGCGCCGGGCAGAACTCGACGACCTGTTCCGGCGCATCGGTATGGATCATGTGACCATCCGTATGGACGAAGGGTATGTGGAACCCCTGATCCGGTTCTTCCGCCACCGAAACAGAGCGAGGGCATGATGCGGTGCATATCCGGAGCAGCTTCCCCGGTGTGGAGGACGTTCTTTTCCACGCGAACGGGCACAGCCCCGTTACGAGGAATCGGGATGTGCTTGCTTTGGATGGTTTTTGTCCGGGTATCCTGGCCGGCTGCCGGACAGGATGCTTCTCCCGAGCACACCGCACGGGAAGTGCAACTGCATGTCCTGACGGACAGCGTAGCGATCGGCGAGCAATTCTTCCTTGCGGTGACTGCTCGATACGACACGGCCGAAACCGTCTCTTTTCCGCTCCCGGACAATGGAGAAGCACTCGCTTTCGGAGACGTGGAGGCGCTGGAAGCAGTAATGCATGAACGCCTGCTCCCGGATGGCATGAAAGTAGACAGCTCGGTCTACCTGGTAACCACGTTTGCGCTCGACACCGCCCGCGTCGCCCCGATCCCGGTCGCGTTTACAACAGGCGACGATGTGCTGATCGTCCGCACCGGTTCGACATGGATTCCCGTCCGCTCCTTCGTACCGGAGGATGCGGAAGACATCCGGGACCTTGCGCCGCTCGTAGCGTTTCCACGATCCGTATGGTGGATTGTGGCGGGTATCGTCCTGTTGTTGCTGCTGGCGGCAGGTATCGCCTGGTGGATTCGCCGGCGCCGAAACCGGGATGACGAAAACGAAACGGAGCGCATACCCCCGATTCCTCCCGACCGGGAAGCCTATGCCCGGCTGGACGCCCTTGAAAAAACGGACCTGTCGGATCGACGGAACATGCCGTTTTTCTACGACGAATTATCGGGACTCCTCAGAACGTACGTTGCTCGACGTTTGCATGTGCAGGCGCTGGAAATGACCACCGGCGAAACGGTCGCCCGGCTCCGGGAACAGGATATGCCCGACAACCGGACGATCAGCCGGTTTCGGAATGTGCTGGTAGCCTGCGATTACGTGAAATTCGCCGATGCCCGGCCTCCTGCGAAGCAGGGTGCGGACCTGATCGCTACCTCCCGCGGTATTGTTGAATCGATGGAAATGCAGGCGTGCGCAGCGGAGGAAGCAGCGGCGGCGGAAATGGCGGAAACACATGATGCGTCGTCCGGGCTGCCTGCACAGCCAATGCAACCGGATGCTCCGGAAACGGACACGCCGGATACCGAGCGGAGCGTCGCATCCCGACTAAGGATACTCTGATCAAAACCACTACGCTCAGCACTTCGCGTTCGCGCGTAAAAGACATCATGATTCCATCGTATTTACCCATACGCCGCACCCGCGGCATGACCTCTTCGAACGCAACAATTTGCCGGAAAAAAGGTACAGAAACAGCCCGTAACAGCGATCCGCGTTTCACGATTTCTCCAGGATGATATGCAGTTCGCGCAAACTGAGTGGTTCTGGCTCTTTGCGCTCGTTCCCCTTGTAGCGGGATGGGCCTGGTGGCATGCATTCCGTACGCGCAAAGGCATGCGCTTCAGCGGCGTCGACCCGGTGCGCAGCACGCCCAAATCATTGTGGGTACGTTTGCGTGAATTGCCCGCCGTACTCCGGATCGGCGCGATATCGCTCGGCATTCTTGCCCTTGCCCGTCCGCAGGAACGGGACACAATCCTCGAACGCTATGCGGAGGGCGTGGATATCGTGCTTGTACTCGACACATCCACATCCATGCGGGCCGAGGATTTTTCCCCGAACCGTTTCGAGGCAGCCCGTGATGTCGCAGCGGAGTTCATCGAATCACGCACATCGGACCGTGTAGGCCTCGTTGTGTTCGCGGCGAAAGCCTACACCCAAACGCCGCTGTCGCTCGATTACAACTTCCTGCTGCGCATGCTCGACGAAGTGGAGGTAGGCGCGATCGAAGACGGCACCGCCATCGGTACGGCCATCGCCATGGGCGTAAATCGCCTCAAGGACAGCGCCGCCGAAAGCAAGGTGCTTATCCTGCTCACGGACGGGCAAAACAACCGGGGCGAGATCGATCCCGTAACCGCCTCGGAAGTGGCGCAAGCGATGGATGTGCGTATTTACTCGATCGGCGTGGGCACGCATGGGGAAGCTCCGTTCCCCTTCGACGACCCGTTCGGGGGTCTGCGGCGGCAGATGATTCCTGTCCTGATCGACGAAGACATGCTCTCGTCCGTAGCGGAAAAAACGGGCGGGCGCTATTTCCGCGCCACGAACAAGCAAGCGCTCCAAAACATCTACGCGGAAATCGGCGAACTCGAAAAAACGGAAATAGAGGAGCGCTTCTACACGGACTACACGGAGCGCTACGCCTTATTTCTGTGGCCTGCCTTCGGTCTGTTGCTGCTCGAACTCCTGCTCTCCGGCACGCGTCTGCGGCGCGCGCCCTGACCTGTATGGACTGGCTGCATCCCGCATATCTCTGGACTGTGGCGGCAGGCCCTGCACTGGCCGCAGTCCTTTTCCTGTGGACGGCACAGAAACGCCGCGAGGCGATGCGGCGGTTCGGTCTCCGGGATACCGTGGCGCGCCTCACGCCGGAAACCAGCGCACGGCGTCGGCGATGGAAAGCAACTATCGTAACATGCGCCATCGCCCTTGTTGCGCTTGCGCTGGCCGGACCGCGCTTCGGTACGCAACTCCGCGATGTGAAGCGTGAAGGAGTCGATCTGGTGATCGCCCTCGATGTGTCCGCTTCCATGCTGGCCGAAGACGTTGCCCCGAATCGCCTGGATCGCGCCAAAAACGAAATCCGGAAATTGCTGGACGAGCTGCGCGGCGACCGGATCGGTCTGGTTATTTTCGCGGGAGACGCCTTCCTGCAATGCCCGCTCACGACAGACTATTCCGCAGTGCGTCTCTTCCTCGATGTAGCCGGGCCGGAAGCCATCGCAGTGCCGGGGACCGACTTCGGAGCTGCCCTGGATATGGCGGTACAGGCCTTCGATATACCGGCTGCATCTCCGGATGACGAACGCAGCCGTGCGCTGCTCTTCGTATCGGATGGAGAAAACCACGTAGCGGAGATTGAAGAACTGGCGGACCTGGCTCGCGACGAAAACATCGTCATGTATGCGGCAGGCGTGGGCGAAACGGGTGGAAGCCCGATCCCCATCTACCAGAACGGGCGGCGAACCGGGTTCAGGGAAAATGCGGACGGGGATATCGTAAGCACCCGCCTCGAAGAAAACGGCCTGCGTCAACTGTCCGACGGCGGTGCGTATTTCCGCATTGCCCGCACCTCCAGTTCCCTCTCCAAAATAACGGAGGCGTTGGAACGTTTGCAAAAAAGTGAATTTGCCCAGGAAGAATTCGAGGAATACGAAGAAAAATTTCAATGGCCGCTGGCGCTTGCCCTGTTGCTGTTGCTGATCGAACGATCCATTCCGGACCGGCGTACAAACCGCACCGCGGATCGCCCCGGGTCCGCTTGAAAAGCATCCGTATCATGTCTGTTTTCGCTATCCTTCTTTTGCTGCAATCCGCAGCTTCCCCTCCCGCCGCACAAAGTGCGCAAGACGGAGCATCCGGCACTGCCCTGCCTGCCGCGGAGCTTATGCAGGAGTCCGCAGCATCATCCGACGGGCTGTGGGCGCCAAGCGGCAAACGGGACGGACGGCGCGGTAATGACCTGTACCGTCAGGAAGCCTACGACGATGCCGCGGCTGCCTATGCCGGCGGTATCGCTATCCTTCCCGACGATGCCCAACCGCATCTGCGCTATGGCCTGCGCAACAATCTTGGGGCGGCACTCCTCAAGTCGGGCAACGCCGAATCCGCTCTCCAGACTTTCGATCAGGCCATTGCGGAAGCCGGGGAAACCGGCGAAGAAATCAATCTGGCCCGATCGGCCTACAATGCCGGCAACGCCGCCTTTGCCGCACAAGACCTTGAGGGAGCACTGGCATACTACCGCCATAGCCTGCTCCGGAATCCGGATAATGCGGATGCCCGGTTCAACTACGAATTCGTGAAACGGCGCATCGAGGAGCAGGAACAACAGGAACAGCAAAACAACCGGCAACAAGATCAGAATCAGGAGCAGGAACCACAGGAATCCGGCCACGAAAACAGCGACGACGGCCAGAACGAACCGCAACAGGACGAAAACGAGTCGCAACCCCAGCAAAACGGACAGAATGAGCCACAAGGCGAAAACGAACCGCAACAAAGCGAGTCCCCACAGGAGCAAGAGCAGGAACAGCAACCACAGAACAGACAAACCGGAGAACAGCAACTGAGTCAGGCCCAGGCCGAGCGTATCCTCCAGGCCCTGGAACAGGAAGAAGGCAACCTGCTAAGGGAAATCCAGCGTACCGAAAGCCGCCCGCACCGGGTGGAAAAAGACTGGTAGAAGAAGGCGGGACATGCGATGAAAAAACTCTTGTTTCATATCGGGATGCTGATGCTGCTCGGAATGCCGGCGGCGTATGGGCAGGATATCGAAGTCCGCGCCACGGTCAACGAAACGACCATCGGCGCCCAGGAGCAACTGATTTTCAGCGTAGAAGTCGCGGGAGCTGGATTCTCCGGCGTCGAAACCCCGTCCCCGCCGGAAGCCGAAGGGTTGACGCTCCTGCAAAGCACCCCGAGCGTACATCGCAACATGACGTTCACGAACGGTGTTCTTGAGCAAAGCGTAACGTTCCGCTGGATCTATCGCCCGCTCCAGGAAGGGCCGGCCCGCCTTCTGGCCACCAGCGTGACTGTAGACGGAGAAACCTGGGAAACACAGCCCCTGGAAATCGTCGTAGTGGATCAGGCCCAACGCCCGCAGCAACCACAGCCCCAGACTTCAAACTGGCCATTCGGCGCGCCCTCCCCCACCTGGCCTCAGGGGGGGGGCGACAACAACGCACCGGCGGTTCTCGAACCGAACGATTTGTTTATCCGCGCCGTGCCCAGTGCAACCACAGCACACCAGAACGAACAAATCGTTGTCGAGTACCTGCTGTATTTCCGGGATGGCGTTCAACTGCGTCACAGCCGCCTTGCGGGTTCCTGGGACGCCGAGGGATTCTGGCGTGAAGAATTCGAGATCGACACGCGCCCCCTGCCCGAAAATGTGGTGGAGAATGGATTGCTCTATCACACCATTCCGGTGAAGCGGGTTGCTATCTTCCCGACCCGGCCCGGTGCGCTCACGGTCGATGCGCTCGAAGTGGAATCCGAAGTGCGCCTGGCGTCCGGAACACGAAGCAGCCCGTTCGACCGGCTTTTTTCGTTGCGCGGGCAATTCCAGCCTGTCGAGATCGCTTCTGAGCCGATTGACCTACGCATTACCCCGCTGCCCGAAGGTGCGCCGCCCGCTTTTTCAGGAGCGGTCGGTGTCTGGAATGTAACGGCCTCCGTCAGCAGGACGGACGTGGAGGTAGGCGAACCGCTGCATATTGTCGTTACTATCCAGGGCGCCGGCAACGTAGCCACGCTGGACGAACCGGCATTTGACCCCCCGGGGGCCTTCGAACGCTACGAAC
>JANQSQ010000637.1 GCA_028283985.1 Rhodothermales bacterium
GGCGCCACGACCATGCTTATGACCGGCGGACCGCCCTCCGCCGATACATGCATCATGCCGCGCACCTGGTTGCTGAGCATCCCTTTCAGGTCTTCCGCGAAAACCAGCACGGTATAGACCCCGACCTCGCCGGCCGGAACGATCACGTCGGAACGGCCCGCGTACCGCCCGCCGGAGCCGGGAGCAAGCACGCCTTCGGCGATCATCGTGTCTCCAAACACCACGAAGGAAACGGTCTCCACGTCATTGTCCGCATCCCGCACCGTCACCTCCATGGAAAGCGGAACGACTATATTGGCATTGCCGTCGCCGGGCGGCGCAATAAACTGATGCGGCGAGAAGGAAAAATCGGACAACTCCGGCGGAGTGCCCGCATCGTCAAGCAGGCCGGGAGCCCGGTCGCACGCACTCAGGGCGAGGATTGCTGCGGCAAGAACCGCTGCCGGATAACGAAAGGAATGGAGCAAGACGAGCGTCCCGAAGGGTTCAGATTCGGAAAAAACGAAACCGTATCAATCTGCGCTCATCAACGCTCCACAGGTGGAAAAGAGAGGGTACGACCGGAAAGTTACGCAGCGCGTGCAAAAGCGTTTACGACGGATGCCGGACAGGGGCTCTTAACAAGCCTTCGTTATAAAAGATCCCGGAGGGTGAAATATACTTCCCGGAAGATATATGGACGCAAGCAACCATAGAATCGTCATGCGATATACAGCGGCCTGAAGCTGAAACACAGGATAAAGATAAACAGGCTGAGAAGGCCCAGCGCCATGCGGCCGGGAGTCAACGGTTGCTCATGAAGTACAGGGGGGTGATCTATCCTGACCAGAAACATGAGCAACAGGCACCAGAGCAGCCAGCCGCTGTAGGCAACGTTCTGCATCCACGGCAGGATATTCTCTGCAAGCGCAGCCAGTGCCATAATGCCCGCCATGGCCGGTGCAATGCGCGTCAGATTCCCGTCGAACAGTTTCGCCAGATAC
The DNA here is from genome assembly GCA_028283985.1 of Rhodothermales bacterium. Classification (GTDB taxonomy): domain Bacteria; phylum Bacteroidota; class Rhodothermia; order Rhodothermales; family VXPQ01; genus VXPQ01. The sequence goes on from JANQSQ010000637.1 coordinate 984, forward strand.
AAATACAGGATCCCTGCAAGAATAAACCAGGAACCAGTCCCGAGAAACGGATAAAGTTCGTAAAGAAGCGGCGCGATTTCGAGCACGAATCCGATGGCGCCCGAAAGCAGCAGCAGCATGAAAAAACCCCGGGCGAGGCGGGCATGCCAGGCCCGCCCGAATAACGCATACGTGATATGCCCCCCGTCGAGTTGCCCGATGGGGAGCAGATTCAGCGCCGTAAAAAACAGACCCAGCCACCCCGCAAACAACATGGGGTAGTGATACATCTCCCAATTGGGAGGCACATCCGTGAAAAATTGCTTGAGCAGCATATACAACAGCGTATCGCCCACGACCAGCGTAAGCGCCCCATCGCTCGATTCGGTCAAACTGTCCGGATACCTGCCGAATCGTTCGACATACTGGTGGATGGCCTCGTGCCCCGGCGCTACGTCAAAGATATACGAGGCAGGCGGCAATGCAGCAAAGGCTGCGAGAAGGATACCAAGAGCCACGGCAAAGCCCGCAAGCGGCCCGGCAGCGCCGATGTCGAACAGCTTCCGCAGGCTGGGCACCGGTTCTCTGATGCGGATCACCGCACCCAACGTACCCACCCCGAAGAAAGGAAGGGGGATATAGTAGGGAAGCGAAGTAGCCACGCCATGAAACCGGGCGGCGAAATAATGCCCGAATTCGTGCACGGTCAAAAAAAGAATCAGAGATAGCCCAAAGCGCAAGCCGTCGGCCAGGAATGCCGGCCACCCCTCGCTCGCATACACCGCCAGACGGCCCGTCAGATTACCCCCCTCCCAGACCGTGGTGGCCAGGGTAACGACAAAGAGCAACGCATGGAGCCAGTATCGATCCCGGCCTTTGCGTACATCGGATCCCCCGGAACCGGCCCCGACGACATGATCGGTCT
>JANQSQ010000014.1 GCA_028283985.1 Rhodothermales bacterium
GGCGCAGGAGATACGCCCGTTCGGACCGGGTGCGCGCAGGCGTTGCCGTCCGCAAATTCCTCGATGCGCTTCCGAGTCTCTTTCTTCTCTTCGTGGTGATCGGCGGCATCGTGGCGGGCGTCTTCACAGCGACCGAAGCATCCGCCGTGGCCGTGGTCTACGCGCTGGCGCTGGCCCTTCTGTACCGGGAGGTGTCCCTGAAGGATCTGCCGTCCATTTTGCTGCAGTCCGCTTCCACCACCGCCATCGTGATGCTGCTGGTAGGCACGTCGATGGGGTTGTCCTGGGCGATGTCCTACGAAAACATTCCCCAGAACGTGGCCACGACCCTTGTCGCGCTCAGCGACAGCCCGATCATGATCCTCCTGATCATAAATCTCGTGCTGCTTTGCGTGGGCACATTCATGGACATCACGCCAGCGGTGCTCATCTTCACGCCCATTTTTCTGCCCATCGTGACGGCGCTCGGAATGGACCCCGTTCATTTTGGCATCGTCATTGTCCTGAATCTCTGCGTGGGCATATGCACGCCGCCCGTGGGCACGGTGCTGTTCGTGGGGTGCGGCGTGGCGGGCGTACCCATTACCCGGGTGATCCGGCCGCTCATGCCGCTTTACATCGCCATGATCGTGTCACTTATGATCGTTACGTACGTGCCGGAGCTCAGCTTGTGGCTTCCGCAGGTATTCGGATTCTGATCTGTGGCCGTCGATCCGGCGTAGAATGCATATGGACTATATTGGACTATATCAGGGGGGCTGACGGGTGGACTACAGGGAAGCTATATCGTGTGACAGAGGACTTGATTCTGTATCGCAGAAGGGCGAAGCCGTCGCTCGATGTGCGATTGCGGGGTTGCTGAACAAAGCGATGACGACGGAGTATCGCACTGCGTTACCGGACGCAGAGTTTATGCAGATAAGCGTCCAGGGTCTTTTTAGTTTCGGACATGAATGCAATGTCTCCCGATAATTGATGTGCGAAACAGTGTGGTCACGCACAAAGCAAGGAAGCGGGGCGCTGATTGATGAGAATCCGGTGACGAGAAGGGGCGCAACCACGATAGGAAGTCGTAATGCTCAAAAAACTGACCATCCAAAACTTTAAGTCGTTCAGCGACGTCACGGTCGATTTGCCGCGTTTGGCGGTCTTTTTTGGGCCTAATTCTGCTGGCAAGAGCAATTTGCTGGACGCCATCCAGGCTCTTGCATGGATTGGGAATGCGCGCCTGTTGTTCGACGCGATCGGGCACCCGCTACCGGTGCGCGGCTATTCTTTCGAAAAGTTTCGCTTTCCTTCCGGGGGGTTGCCTGCATTGTTCAAACAAGGATCTGCCCAGTTCACGCTTGAAGCTGAATTGATTGCGGAAAAAGAAAGGTATCGCTATCGAGTCACGCCAGAGATGGACTTTACGTCCGGACAACTTGGTATTGCCGATGAATATCTCGCCCTGCTTGGGCCAAGAGGAAATCTGCAAGGAGCCCCTGCTATCGAACGCGTGGAAGACAATCTCCACATCGGACGGAAAGGTATATCGGGCCCTCCGCGGCAGGAGCCGGTCGGCCTGAATCACTCTGTTCTTTCTGATCGAAGTCTGGGCGGCGATGGATATCCCTGGCTGGAGCAAGTCCGCACAGAGTTGTTGAAGTGGCACATTTATTACCTTGAGCCGCGGACGGCGATGCGCGTCGAGCAGCCCCCTTCGGATATGTTCGATATTGGCGTGCAAGGGGAATATATTGCGCCGTTTTTATATAAACTTCAGGCTCAGAAGCCCAGGTATTTCGAAGCCATCTCTCGTACGCTGCGGTCAATAGTGCCGAGCGTCGAAGCGCTAATGGTCGAACTGGACGAGCGGCGGGGCATGCTGGATCTGTCGATCCGTCAGGGAGGCATCAATTACTCCTCCAGAATTTTGTCCGAAGGAACTCTCCGGATACTGGCGCTCTGCGCCATCGCAGTAAATCCCTGGGGACGGTCCCTGTTTGCACTCGAAGAGCCGGAGAACGGCGTTCATCCGCGTCGCCTCGAGTTGATCGCTCAACTTCTTTTCACTTTAGCCATAGAACAAGGGAACCAGGTTATGGTTACGACACACTCGCCGCTGTTCTGCGATACAATTCTGAAGCAGGGTGCATCGGGGTCTGGCGACGTTGGTCTGTTCAATGTTCGCCGCGAGGGGCAGGAATCAGTAGTCGAGCCTTTTGAGACGACAGGACCTTTGTTTGAAGACACCGAGATTGCCGAGGCGCTCACGACCAGAACAGAAGACGGATTGTTCCAAAGCCTGTTGTTGCGGGGGCTTATCGATGAGTGATCGAGCAGTGGTTGATCTTTTCGTTGAGGATCAGGCGCATGAAGGATTTTTGAGACCACTCCTCCACCGCGTTGCCGAGAATGAAGGATTCAAGCTCTCTCTTCAGTTTCGAAACGCTCGCGGAGGAGTTAGCCGTGCTATGCAAGAGTTCCAGGATTATCAGCTGCTTCTGGAAAATGATTTTCCTCCGGGAAGAAGCCCCAATTTGCTGGTTGTCGCCATGGATGGAAACTGTTCGACATTCACTGTGAAAAAGACTCTAATTGAGGAGAGCACGAAGGAAAATTTTCGCCACATGCTTATTTCCGCATGTCCGAATCCGCACATTGAGCGGTGGTTTCTCGCCGATCCGGATTCCTTTCACAAGGTCGTTGGATACCGGCCGAATGTCGGTCCCGAAAAATGTGAACGCGGGCACTACAAGCATCTTCTCAAGACCGCTGTAAAAGAAGGTGGACATATTCCGACGTTGGGTGGCGTCGAGTTTGCGAGCGAACTTGTAGCGGAGATGGATTTCTATCGGGCAGGCAAGAACGATGCCTCCTTCAAAGCTTTTTTGGACGACCTGCGCAGCGGGCTGAGGTCTCTTCGTCACAGAGGCAGTTAACAGTAGAACCTCATGGTGCTTACTCCTTGAGTTGCAGAGTTGTTATCCTGTGAAAAGAAGTAGACTTAGCCCATGTTCTCAAGCCAAGTAAGGGCAAAGAGAGAGTCTATCATTGTGGCCGTAACAACTAGCCGTTTTTCGGTTCCGTATATTGAAACCATGAGACGCCGCCGTAAAATCCTTTTCTTGTTCCTGTTCTTTATTCCCCCTGTTTCGGCGGCGGGGCAGGTGCAGGCGCACGAGGCGGCGGCGCAGGCATGGGAAGCGGCGGTGACGGTGCACATGGACGTAACGGAGGCGTGGGCGGCGGCGCGTTGACGGGCCACATCATTGCACGGCAAAGACTGCGAGAGACGCCGCAGATCGGGCGTGGGACGTCTACCTGGATGCCCCGGCGCGACGGCGGGCAATGCCGGGCAGCGCGGGAAATGGCTTCTTGCATTCCATGCCAATTTCCTTTTTCGTCGTTTTCCATATTTTACCTCCGTGTTTTCCGGTACTTTTAAGCGTTTCCTGTCCCACATAGTCCCACCTTCTACCGCTTCGGCACTATTAGATATAAGCCCCTCCATTCTCCGTCATGCCACGTACCCTTTCGATTTCCGCTACGGCAACCCGACATGTCACCCCACCGCATACCTTTCCGGTGTTTGGGACCCTGCTGGTTCTTGCCCTCGGTTTTTCCGCTTGCTCCGGTGCGGACGCAGATCCTCCCGCCGCCGGGAGGTATGCTGACGAAACTTCTTCATCCGATATATCCCCGGACGATTGGCGCCCGCTTTTCGATGGGGAAACCTTGAATGGATGGATCGGGCTTGGCCGCGATGCGGTTCCCCAAGGCCATTGGCAAGTGGAGGACGGAACCATTCGCAAGGTGGCTTCAGGGACCGTTCCGGTGGCCGAGGACGGCCAGCCGCTTTTGGGCGGCGACCTTATGACGACGGAGACATTCGGGGATTTCGAGTTCGCCTTCGAGTGGAAGGTGGCCGAAGGGGCGAACAGCGGGGTCAAGTATAACGTCTCCGAGGAATTGTCCACCTCCCATGTGCCGAGGTATGCGGCGCTCGGATTCGAATACCAGGTGCTGGATGACGATCGGCATCCCGATGGCGCATTGCCTTCCCACCGGAGCGGAGCACTGTACGACATGATTCCGGCAGGGGAGGCCAAGGCCCTGAAGCCGGTCGGAGAGTGGAACGAGAGCCGCATCGTGTTTGAGGGGATGCATGGGGAGCATTGGCTGAACGGCGCCATGGTGGTCGAGTACGACATGGATAGTCCGCGCTTCGACTCGCTTCTTGCCGCCAGCAAGTATGCCGATATCGAGGGGTTTGCCGACCGCCGCGTCGGACATATCGTGTTGCAGGATCATAGCGACGACGTATGGTTCCGCAATCTCCGGATCCGGGAGATTGACGAGTAGACGCCTGCTGCATCCGTTCGCTGCGGTTTTTCAATATCAAGGTTTTCTTTGCGCCCGACACATTCCGGTTTGTGCACAGGCAGGCTTGTGTTCCATGTTTGCCACTTGATAGGCGCAGTGCGATGGCGTATCCTTTGTTTGCATTCTGTCCGGCCTTTACCCGCACGCACTGAGTACCTCCCATGGAAACACAAAAACGCGACGTCTGGAGTTCGAATCTCGGCCTTGTGCTGGCCGCTACCGGCAGCGCCATTGGACTTGGCAACCTCTGGAAATTCCCTTTCATCACGTGGGAGAACAACGGCGGCGCGTTTGTCCTCGTGTACCTTGTGTGCATTCTGGCGGTGGGGCTTCCCATCATGATGGCCGAGTTGCTCATAGGCCGCCGGAGTCAGAAAAGCATCGTAGGGGCGCTCAGGGACGTGGGCGGTCCGGCATGGAAGCTTGTGGGCGGATGGGGCGTGTTGTGCGGGTTCATTTTGTTGAGTTATTACACGGTGATCGCCGGTTGGTCGCTTTTCTATTTCTGGAAATCCCTCGGGTGGACATTCGGCGGTTTTCCCGCGGATCTTTCGACCGGGGATCTCTTTGGCGCGCAGGTCGGCGACGCAGGGCTCCAACTCATGCTTTCGCTTGCGTTCAGCATCGCCACGGTCGCCGTGGTGTATTTCGGGGTGCAGAAGGGTATCGAGCGCGTGGCGAAAGTTCTGCTACCTGTCCTTTTCGCTATCCTCATTCTGCTTCTCGTCAGCGCGCTTGGCATGAGCGGTTCAGGCGAGGCCCTGAAGTTTATTTTCGAACCCCGATTCGGCGAACTCGAGTGGAGCGGCGTGCTCGAGGCGCTTGGCCATTCGTTCTTTACCCTTTCGTTGGGTATGGGCACCATGGTTGCGTACGGCTCCTATATTTCGCGCAAACAATCCATTGTAAAGTCTGCGGGAGCCATTGTCGCCTTCGACACGCTGATTGCGCTGGTTGCTACGATCATCATGTTCTCGGTGATTTTCTCGGTGGCCGGATTGAGCGAGGAGGTGGGCAAGTCCACGGTCGGTATGCTCTTCATTTCGCTCCCCGAATTGTTTTATACCGCAATGCCCTTTGGGACCGTGCTGGGGCCGTTGTTCTATGTGCTGGTGGCGCTGGCGGCGCTGACCTCCACCATCTCGCTGATGGAGGTGGAAACCAGTTTTCTGATTGACGAACGCGGCATGAAACGCCAGAAGGCCGTGGTCGTGTCGGGCGCCGCCATCTTCGTGTTCACGATCTTTGCGGCCCTGTCGTTCGGTTCCACGCCGGTTATTTCGACGATGGTGGCCTTCGGGAAGACGGGATGGTTCAGCATCGCCGATCACTTCGTCTCGAACTGGATGCTGCCTACCGGCGGATTGGGGGTAGCGATCGCAGCCGGCTGGTTCATGACGCGCAAGGCTACGGAAGACGAACTGGTGGATGGTAACCAGCCCGGCTGGTTCCGTTACGGGGCATGGCGATTTTTCATCCGCTATGTGGCTCCGGCGGCGGTGCTGGCGATCATCCTTGCGGTAATTCTGGGGAGGGACTTTAGTTAGGGTCTGTTAACACACCTTTTTGAGTAAAAACTACTCCCAAAAGGAGTAAAAATTACTCTGAAAAGGTGTAAAAAAGGAACATTGGGCCCCCAGCAAGCTCCGCCAGCGCGCTGGCGCCGCGTACGGCTTCCCAAACTACCTTGCGCTTGAACTCCGCGCTAAATCTGCGTCTTTTCATAGGACAGCCTCCATG
>JANQSQ010000022.1 GCA_028283985.1 Rhodothermales bacterium
CGAAAATCAGGCCATCGGTCCAGTAGTCGTTCAGGTGTACGCCGTCCACGGTCACGCGGATGGATATGAGTCCCGCAGACCCGCTGCGCTCCAGCGCGAATTCGTTCAGCGCCCAGTATTCACGGTCACCGTTCGGGCTTGTCACCCGGGCCGTCAGTGGGAGGCGCTCCTCGATCCGGTAAACGCCTTGTTCCAGGGATCTGATCGTGTCCCGGACCTGCGTTACTTCGATATCGGCCAGAAAGCCCAGCCGTCCGATATTTATGCCGAGAATGGGCGTTCCGTACGTTCCTGCTTCCTGAGCGCTGGTCAGCAGGGTGCCGTCGCCGCCGAACGACAGGATGATATCCGATTCCTGCGCCAGATCCATGGTGGCGCAGGATCCGCATAGCGCGGCGTCCAGCAGTTCCCGCTCTCTCAGGCCGTTGGCCAGGTCGCTATTCAACTTGAAGGAGAGCCCCTCACGTTGCAGCCAGGTAACCAGTTCTGCGACCGGCTCCCAGAGACGGTTTTTTTGTGTATTGCCTGTAATGCCGTACGTCATCGGGATACTCTGATTAAGTCCGAAAGCTCAGAGGCTGAGAGGGGTGCGTTGGCAAGGAATGACGAAGCAGTCTATGTGGCGGCCCCGCATAATGCGGAATGACGCGGTCAGCGTGCCCTCCACCGGGCATGGGATTACCCAAAAGTACGGAATATGCGGTTTGCAGGTTATGCCTGCCCGTTTTTCGTGTCTATAGGCGGGTTCGTCGTATTTCGCCTATCAAATCATGACACGCTTCCATGCTTTCGCATGTTCGGAGCGCCGCTACGTGTGGCATAGATGCCCTTCCCGTCGAGATCGAAACAAGCATTTCGACGGGATTGCCGAGCTATGCCGTGGTGGGCTTGCCGGACGGAGCGGTTCGGGAGAGTCGCGATCGTATATACGCCGCTTTCCAGAACACGGGCATCCCGTTGCCTCACGGAAAGATCACCATTAACCTTGCCCCGGCCGATTTCAGGAAGGAAGGAGCGGCGTTCGATCTTCCGATTGCGCTGGGATTACTGGCGGCTCACATGCAGGACGCGAAACGCGAGGCGCTTGCAACGACATGCGTTCTTGGAGAGCTTGCGCTGAACGGCGATGTTCGCCCGATTCGGGGGGTGTTGCCTATGGTGATGCGGGCCAGGAGAGAGGGCATGAAATCGGTGATCGTACCTTCCGGAAACGCCAGGGAAGCCTCTCTGGTGAACGACATGGAGGTGCTTCCTTTGGCCAATATCCGCGAAGGGCATGCTTTCCTCAGGCAAGCGCCCGGCGGGCCGGTTCCATTCAGGGAAAATACCTCTCGGCTTGTTCACGAATCCCGGCGGGACGACTGCGACTTTTCAGACGTTCGGGGGCAGGAGGACGTGAAACGGGCGCTTGAGGTGGCTGCTGCGGGGGGACACAATGCGATGATGGTGGGGCCTCCCGGCGCAGGGAAAACCATGCTGGCCCGCAGGATTGCGACGATACTTCCCCCGCTCAGTCGGGAAGAAGCGCTGGAAACGACGCAGATTCATTCGGTCGGCGGGATACTGAACGAACGGGGCGTGGTGACGATGCGGCCGTTTCGCGCTCCCCATCACACTATTTCGGATGCCGGCTTGTGTGGCGGGGGCAGCAATCCGATGCCCGGAGAAATCTCGCTGGCGCACAACGGCGTGCTGTTCCTGGACGAGTTGCCGGAATTCAAGCGGCAGGTCCTCGAGGTGCTGCGGCAGCCGCTGGAAGAGGGAAAAATCACGATCAGCCGGGTGCGCATTACGGTAGCGTATCCTGCCCGGTTCATGCTGATCGCCAGTATGAATCCATGCCCATGCGGGATGCTGCACAGCCTGAACGGGAACTGCGTATGCACCCCGGCTCAGATTCAGCGGTATCTCGGAAAGATCAGCGGCCCCCTTATGGATCGCATTGACATGCATCTCGAAGTGCTGCCCGTACCGTTCGACACCTTGTCTCACCGGGGAGAGGCCGAATCGTCGGGAGCTGTACGGCGCCGCGTATTGGCTGCGCT
>JANQSQ010000026.1 GCA_028283985.1 Rhodothermales bacterium
TGTATCGACGCCGGGCGGTTTCGCCCCTTCCTGCTGCATGGGGTGACGGGCAGCGGCAAGACGGAAGTGTACATCGAAGCCCTGAAGCAAACGATCCGCCGTGGTCGTACCGGCATCGTGCTGGTGCCCGAGATTGCGCTCACTCCGCAAATCGTACGCCGTTTCCGGGCGCATTTCGGAAACCGCATTGCCGTGTTTCATTCCGGCATGAGCGCAGGCGAGCGATTCGATACCTGGCGGCTTTTGCGGGCGGGCCGGTTCGACGCCGTCGTCGGGCCGAGATCTGCGGTCCTGGCGCCCCTGTCGAACCTGGGGTTGCTTGTCGTGGACGAGGAGCATGGCCAGTCCTACAAGCAGCAGAATCCGGCGCCGCGCTATCATGCCCGCGATGTGGCCGTCATGCGGGCGCGCATGAACGACGCCGTGTGCATTCTCGGGTCGGCTACGCCCAGCCTGGAAAGTCACTACAATGCACAACGCGGAAAGTATACGTTGCTGTCCCTGCCCGAACGGGCGAGGCGCTCTGCGGACAAGCCGGTCTCTTTGCCGGACGTGCGCATTATAGACCTGCGGGGCACGCCCACCTCGACCTCGTTGTCTCCCTGGCTCGAAAAGGCTATCGGGGAACGCCTTGCCCGATCCGAACAGATTATTCTGCTTCAGAACCGGAGAGGCTATGCCCCCTTGCCCGAATGCGCGCGTTGCGGCTGGTCGCCGGAGTGCGAGGATTGCTCGATCACTATGGTCTTCCACAAGAGCGGCCATCGCCTGCGGTGCCATTATTGCGGGCGCGCGACGCCGTTCCGCAAACGCTGTTCGAATTGCGGCGAGATGTCCATGGAGGTGTTTGGAACCGGCACGCAGCGCGTCGAGGAGGAACTGGAAGCGCGCTTTCCGGAAGCGCGCATCGTGCGGATGGACCTGGATACCACCTCTGCGAAAGATGCGCACGAATTGCTGCTCCGGCGCTTCGAGGAGGGACATGCGGACATTCTCGTGGGCACCCAGATGGTTGCGAAAGGCTTCGATTTCGAGCGCGTAACGCTGGTCGGGGTGATCAATGCGGATATCGGCTTGCTGTTGCCCGACTTTCGCGCCGAAGAGCGCGCGTACCAGTTGCTTTCGCAGGTGGCCGGGCGGGCCGGACGCGCTTCGCTCCCGGGCGAAGTCGTGATACAGACACGGAATCCCGATCGCCCTGTCCTGCGCTATGCCCGCGATCACGACTACGAAACATTCGCCGCGCGCCAGTTAGCGGAACGCCGGGCGCTCTGTTACCCGCCGTTCGGGCGTATGGCGGGCATAGCGTTCAGGGGACCCCGCGCCCGGGATGTGGCCGATCTGGCCCGGCGGTGGACGGATGCGCTCAGAAAAGAAGCGGCCGGCGCCCAGGTCCTGGGACCGGAAGAGGCCTTCATAGGCCGGGTAAAGAAGCAGTACCGGTATCACTCCATTGTGAAGTGCCGTCGCGGCGACCGCATCTCCTTGCAGGAGGTCCTGCGGACGGTGGAGGAAGGAATGGGTTCGCTTCCTACCGGTTGCCGGGTCAACATCGACATAGATCCGGTCGGCTTTTTTTGATCGGCGGACTACGTTAGGGTCTGTTACCACTATGCAGCAATGCTCTGTTCCGTCAGGCACGGCGTCAATCAAGGCGCGAGGAGGGAAGTTTGGTGGTTCCAAATGAGCGACGAGCGACGAAGAGCGACGCCGTGACCGGCGGAACCCTGCCGGTCCGTGCGGGTTTCTTCGTCAAGGGCAAGTTCCGCACGGTCTGCTCCCTGTGAATCCTGTCAGGGCCGGAAGGCAGCAGCAGTAACCAGGTTGAAGCGACGCGATACGGGTAGCTTGCCCCTCTTTTTTGACTCCGACACCATACGCAACCCCGCCCATGCCTTTATACGTATACGAGACGTTGTTGATGGGAGCACCCAACGGCGATTCGAACCCGATGGCCATGTTCCTGCCGTTGATCCTGATTTTTGTCGTTTTCTACTTTTTCATTATCCGCCCCCAGAAGAAAAAGGAAACCGAGCGCAAGCAGATGATTGCCGCCGTCCGCAAGGGGGACAAGGTCATTACGCTGGGCGGAGTGCATGGCGCGGTGACCCAGGTGGATGAGACCAGCGTACTCGTTCAGGCGGATACGAACGTCAAACTGCGTATCGAAAAAAGCGCTATTGCGAGCGTGGATACGAAGGGGTAATCCGTACTCGCGCGGGAAGCGGGACATTTCCTGTTTCCGGCGGTTGATTTTGCCGGAATATCCATTGTTTCGGCATGCATGACATGGAGTAAAGCGTCATGGGAAAGACACCCGACACGGACTGGATGAAGCGGTCTTTCGACACGATCGAGGATGCCGTTCGGGAATTGGCGGAGGGGCGGCTCGTCATTGTGGTCGATGACGAGGATCGCGAGAACGAGGGGGACTTCGTAGGCGTTGCGGACAAGGTTACCCCCGAGACCGTCAACTTCATGGCGACGCATGGCCGCGGGCTCATCTGTGCGGCGCTTACCCGGGAGCGGGCGGCGGCGCTGAACCTCGACATGATGGTCGACGCCAATACCTCGCTCTACAACACCCCGTTTACGGTATCGGTGGATTTCAAGACCGGCACCACGACGGGCATTTCGGCCCCGGACCGCGCCCGGACCTTCCGCGCCCTTGCCGATCCGGCAAGCAGCCCATCGGATTTTGCGCGTCCGGGCCATGTCTTCCCTCTTCGATCCCGGAAAGGCGGCGTGCTGCGCCGCGCCGGACATACCGAGGCCGCGGTGGATCTGGCCCGCATGGCCGGGTGCGCTCCGGTTGGAGTGCTTGTGGAAATCATGACCGAGGAAGGCATGATGGCGCGTACCCCCGAGCTGCTGGAAATGGCGGACCGGTTCAGCCTGCGCATTATCACGATCAAGGACCTCATTGCGCACCGGATGATGACGGAATGTCTCGTGCGGCGCGTCGTGGAGGTGGATTTACCGACGCTGTACGGTGATTTCAGGCTGATCGCGTACCAGGATATCCTTAGCGAGGAAGCCCACCTCGCTTTGGTAAAGGGAAATTGGACGGAAGAAGAACCGGTGCTCGTGCGGGTACACTCGCAATGCGTCACCGGAGATATTTTCGGTTCGCTGCGGTGCGATTGCGGGGAGCAACTGGCCATGGCGATGCAGCAGGTGGAAGCGGAAGGGCGCGGCGCCGTGTTGTATATGAAGCAGGAGGGGCGCGGTATCGGCCTGCTTAACAAACTGCGCGCCTACAAGCTGCAGCAGGAAGAGGGGATGGATACGGTGGAGGCCAACGAGGCGCTCGGATTCAGGATGGATCATCGGGATTACGGCATCGGGTGCCAGATTCTGCGCGATCTGGGGATCCGAAAGCTCCGTCTCCTGACGAACAATCCGACGAAACGGGTCGGGCTGGCCGGCTACGGACTTGAAATCGTGGAACGTCTTCCCATCGAAACCTCTCCGAACACGGTAAACCACCACTACCTCAAGACCAAGCGGGACCGCATGGGCCACCTGATTCTGGGCGAGGTGGACGAGCATGACCGCGCCATGCTCAGAAAGGTGCTGTAGGCGGGATACTCTGATCGAAACCGCTTCGCTCAGCATAGTGTGAACAGGCCTTGGGGTAAAGGATGAAAGAGGAGCTTGCGGAACGTTGCGCAGGCGCCCCGGCACAGTGATTATGCAAAAATTGCATAGAAGGGCCTGTTATTATGCAAAAATTGCATAATAGAGATTTACGGACTTAATCAGAATATCCTGCAGGCGATCGCCGGGATGTCATATCCCGATACAACCGTTCCACCTTGCGCCGCAGTTGTTCCGGGTCCCCGTCGTTCGCGAGCACGATGTCGGCCCGCTCCCGCAGGGCGGAGGGATCGGCCTGATGCGCCATTCTGGCGGCCACTTCTTCCTGCGAGACCCCGTCTCTTGCGCACACCCGCTCGATCCGCGCCCGGAGAGGGGCTTCCACCACCGCCACGGTGTCCAGCTGGCGATCTGCTCCCGCTTCGAAGATCAGGGCGGCCTCCTTGACCATGAGCGGCGCCCCCTCACGCTGCGCCCGTTGCGCCGCTTCCTCGAACCGTTTCAGCACCGGCGGATGCACCGCCGCATTGAGCCGGTCGAGCAGAGCTTTGTCGGCAAACGCCATCCGGGCAATGAAGGGCCGGTTCGGACTGCCGTCGGGCAGGTAGCTTTCCGGCCCGAAAAGGTCGATCATGTCCCGGCGTACCGAGGCATCGCTTGCGAGCAGCCGTTTTGCTTCGTCGTCCGCGTAGAACACCCGCGCGCCGAGCTCCTCCAGCATACGGCATACGGTCGTTTTGCCGCTTCCGATCCCGCCCGTCACGCCGAGTCGCTTCATGGTTTCGGGATGGTTACAATCTCCAGGACGCGACCATGGAAATGTTCGGAATGATTTTGCGATCTCCGGACCGCGCCGCTTGCCGGATATGATCGGCCCGTGCTTCAGGGAGCATCCCGAAGAGGCGCCGCCGGACGTGCTGTACATTCAACCAGCCGTTCAGTCGGAGCGCCGACCGGCCCGGCATAGGCCAGGAAATCGAACAAATTGGACCCATTTGTTCAATGATGGTTCGTCCCGGCCGCGTGATGCTTGCCGTGACCGGTTTTCCGGCATTGTCCAGTTGTTGTGTGCCGTCGTCGTTCCGGATGTCGTACCGTACCGTGGCGGCCCGCTCGAAGTCGCTGCGAATGAAGAGGCGCATCCCGATAGCGGCGGTAATGCCTTGCCGCGTACGCACCTGCAGGCGCACCCGCGCGCTATACGTGCGCAAGGTGTCGAACGGGATCTCTGCGAAGCGATTCCAAAGAAGATTTCCAAGGCGCAGATCGCTGAAGCTGCCGTCCGCATAGATGGCGGGTCCGCTCCGGAAACGGTGCTCCCCGTCCAGTTCGTACCGCAGTTCCCGTGCAGATTGATCGATGGCTCTCCGGCCCGGAAGCACGAAATCGTGCACGGTATAGGTGGCGCGGATTTCCGTTCCCATGCGCAGGCGCGTACGGCTTCCGGGGGTCCATGTGAAGGCGGGCCGCAGGCGCAGGGAGCGCCGGATATTGTTTTCCACCGAGCGGGCGGCGTTCAGATAGACGGTGTGGTACCAGGTGCCCAGCAAACGCATCTCTGCGCTCAGCCTCCGGTTTATCGCAATACGCGCCGCCATCTGACCGGTATGGTACAACTCGTCCCGGTCGTCCAGATTCGATTCGGGCGTGTCGTGACGAAGGATGCTGCTGCTGCCGTCGAAGGTCAGGGTGAGCCGCCCGAGCCCGGCTCGTCCGCGCGCTTGCAGGGCAAACAGGCCCTGGTCGTAATCCGCCTGCTGGAGCAGGTTCGCTTTTTGCGCCACCTGGGTCTGGGGGAGGTCCTCCCGGTTCGTCAATCGCCGTCGTTCCACTTCGGCGCCGGCCCGGGCCGAAAGATTCAGCATGAAACGACCGGCGTCCTGTACTCCGTATCCGATGCCGATCTGGCCGTCCACCAGACGCCGGTTGAACGCCGTATCGAAGAAGAGCGCATTTTCCGGGGCGCCCAGCGTCCGGATCCGGCGATTGTTCGTTCCTGCATCGATACGTCCGGTCAGCCGTACGGACCGGTAGATCGGGGCTTCGATCTCGAGACCGACATTCAGCGTATCTCCGGCGGTGGCCTCCACGGTTTCCGATACGCGATCTTCCGTGGTTCGATTCAAAAACGAGACGGACTGATACGCGTCGCGGCGGTAGTTGCTGTACTGCACATCCGTCGTGAGGCGCAGATTTTCGAAAGAGCGGATCGCGTTCCCCTCCATGCGTACCGCGCGACCCCGCCTCGGATCGATGAACTGGTACGCTGCATCTCCTGCCACCTGGATGCGGTATGCGTTCATGGGCGCGGGAGACCATGCCACGCCGATAGCGTACGCAGGCCCGATATCCATGCGCCGCGGGGGCTCGCCGGGGCCGCTTCGGATGCCCGGACGGCGATCCCATGCCAGACCGGCGGCCGGCTCGATACGAAGACTTCGCCGCGGCTGGAACCGCATGCCGGAGTACACTTCCTGCGAAAACACGCGGCTTTGCGTGTACCAGTGGGATCGACCTCGCGCCTGTACCCCCCAGCGCGTTCCCAGCGGGCGGCCGATGCGCCAGTTGAGAAGATTTTCGTCCCGAAAACTCAGCCGGTCTCCGAAAAGGACGAATGCGTCCGAACGGAACCGGTTGTCGAGCGCGGCGCTCCATTTCCCGATGTCCTGGGACAGCAGGGTTCTGGCGGTCCAGCGATACCGGTTGATGTCCCGTTCGAAGCCGGTTTCGAGCAGTTGCGTTTCAGCGCCCGTTTGCGATACGATTTGCGCGGGGGCCTGAATCTGCGCCTGTACCTGTGCCGTCCCAAAGGCTGCCAGCATGCCCGCCAGCACGACGCAGCCGGCGCCGGTACGAAAGGCCGCTCGAAGGAATGCACGCATGGCGGGACATACGGAAACCGCAATGCAGGACCGCGAAGACGGAAGTTTTTGCCCGCGCTTTCCCGAAAAATGCGTGGGGGCTTCGACGTCAGCCCGGCGGCCAGCCCAGAGATCGCCCGCCCAGAAGGTGCAGGTGGATATGATCCACGGATTGTCCGGCTGCCGGTCCACAATTGAATACCGTCCTGTACCCCTCGGCAAGTCCTTCC
>JANQSQ010000162.1 GCA_028283985.1 Rhodothermales bacterium
TGGATACCGGGAGGGCGTTTATGCGCCGCGCGCGGTTCCGAAAAAGCACAGGCCCTAAAATCCGAGATCGACCGTGAACCAGTGCGTCTGCTCGAGACGCCCGAAATCCGCCCAGGCATAGTCGATGCGGACACGGAGCGCCCTGTCGATACGAAGATTCAGACCTCCTCCCATGGTAAGCCCCTGTTCGCTGTCGGCTTCGAACAGGTTGCGGTAGCCCGCCCGCAACGCGATCAGGTTCCGGAAGTCGTACTCTGCGCCGAAGTTCAGGTATTCGTAGTTATCGTTCGGGTGGATTGCGTCGGTGGAAAGCGCAATGGTATGATTCGCTGTCCGCAATGCGTCCCAGGACAGGCCGATCCGAAACAGGAGCGGCAGCGGATGCCGGTCCATCAGATATTCGGAATTGACGATTTCCACCACGCCGCCCTGGTTTGGCGTCGGGTCGGTACTGAACACGATATCGCGCCCGCTCATTTGCATCTTCGGTCCGAAGTTCGAGAAACTGGCGCCGAGGCGCAGCCGCTCGTAGGGCGTCGTGAACAGCGTACCCACATCGAGGGCAATGGACGACGCTGTGCTGTGCCAGATGCGTTCCTGAATGAACTTGAAGCTTCCGCCGATGGCGAAGCGGTCCGTCAGCGATCGTCCGTACGATACCTGGATGGCGTAGTTCTGCACCTTGAAACGTTCCCCGGTGCCTTCCGGCTGCGCAATCGTACGCACGAGCATATCCCCGGAATCAAGATAGATCAACGAGGCGGCCAGCGTGCCTACATTGCCGAGCGATGTGCCGAAAGCAGCGAAGTTGTAAGCGATATCGGCAAGATACCGGGTATGCGCCAACTGCGCGGAAGCGCCGGAGAGGCGGCCGAGGCCTGCCGGATTCCAGTACATTGCAGACAGGTCGTTTGCCTGCGCGACGAACGCGCCGCCCAGCGCAATGGGCCGGGCGCCCACGCCGAGTTTCAGGAATTGCGCTGCCGTCGATCCCGTTTTCGTAATGGTCTCGTTTGGGGGCGCCGCAGCATTTTCCTGTCCCCGCACTTCGAGAGACAGCATCAACAGGACAGCTATCGCAGCGAAATATCTCATGTCACTTTATGACGGCGAATTTTCCGATAGCCGATCCCTCCGGAGCATCCACATGGAAGATGTAGAGGCCGTAGGCGATGTTCATGTTGTCGCGGGTGCGGAGGTCCCAGAAGACCTTGCCATCGTCCACTGCACTGCTGTGTTCGATCGTATCGACCAGTTCTCCGGCCAGTGTGTAGATGCGGATCGTGCATTCCTTCGGCACATTGGCGAAATACAGCCGGCGGTCGCCTCGTTCGGTATTTGCAATCGGGTTTCTCGGTTCGATCTCGTTGGTGGCGACGTAGGGATTGGGCACCACGTAGATATTGTCTAACGCTTCCTTCGCCATTTCCGGGTCCGATCCGGCGGCCGCCGTGCGGAACGTATACGTATCCTCGTCGGCGAACGGTTTGTTCGTTCGGATGAAAAACACGTCTCCGGCGCCGGGCGGTTCGGCATCGCTCCCTGCCTCCACCGGGAAGCGAACCTGCCAGGTGGCAAGGTCGCGTCCATCGATGTTCTCCACGAAAATGATGGCTTCGTTGAGGTCCCAGACCCCGTTCCGGTTGGCGTCCGGCACGAATGCCCGGATCGACTCGTTCGCTTTGGTCAGGTTGACGATCTCGAAGGGAAGGTCCAGATTCGTCACGAAGGCCTGCATGACAGGGGCGTCTGCGAACCGCATTTCGTAGTCGCTGGGTTGTCCGCGCCGGCCCGGTCCGGCGGAGGCCACCCGCACTTCGAACGGCAGCGTAGCGTCGCCTTGCGTCCATCCTGTCTGTTCGGCGTCGATCTCCAGGATGTGATCCTGTACAAACACATGCAGTCCTTCGAAGACGGGGTTGCCTTCCTCTTTTTTCAGAAGACTGCTTTGGTGGATCGGCGCATACAGGAACGAGGCGACAAGTCTCTGGAAAGCCTCGATATTCGCGTCGGGCAGGATTTCGACGGATCCTGCCTCGGGATACAGCACATATTCCGAACCGGCCTCCAGCATGCGCCCGTCCTCCGCGCGCAGCGTGAAGGAATCCGCGACGATATTTTTGTGACCAAGCCCGGAAAACTGTCCCGGCCGCCCGGTCACGGTTACCGTGCGCGGCAGTTCGTTGGTTACCGTGTAGACCGTTCTGGCGCCATCCTTGTCGAAGTCGATCCGGTACGGGTTGCCGTCCGCTATAGCCGGCGCGTCCACGATCGCGATCTCCAGGTCGCCGGTAGCTACGCCCTGCGTATGATCGAGTTGGATGGAAGGCGCCACATACCCCGCTGCCGGCGGACGAGGTATGACGGCCATGGCGTTCACATCGAAGACATACTCGTCCGTCGTGGGGTTGTACGTGATGGTCTTGCTCGTTTCCGTGGGGGGGATGCCGCCGGAGAATCCCTGCACGTCGTTGCCCGCATAGCCCCGGTCGTAGGCGCTGACCGCATAGTAATAGGTCTGTCCGTTGCGTACGTTGTTCGAGTCCACATAGGTGTGAAACAGCCCCGTATCGTCTCCAAGGTCGTAGGCGATGCCGCGATCGGCGAACGGAATGGGCGAAGGCCCGGTAATCCCGTTATCGAGGTCGAATTTCGCTTCGACGCCTCGTTCGTCGGTGAGCGGGCGGAAAAGAAACTTCGTGCCGTTTACGTCCGTGATGGTCTGCTGATCGGCGAATTCGTGATCGGTCGAGCGGTAGATCACGTACCCCTCGAAATCCGCCTCGCGCGTGAGCGGGTCGATGGTGTTCTCGGACCGGGTTCCCCAGTACAGCGTCACCTTTTTGTCCCCGGGTACGGCCTGCACGAGCGGCTTGCGGGGCGGCTTCGCGAACCGGTAGCCCACATCGTAAATCTGCTGTACCGTGCGGGCGTTCAGGCGCAGGTCTTCGAGATTTTCGCCTACGAGGAGCGCAATGGAGAACCGCTTCGTTTCGCCGGCGCGCAACGGGAAGTCCCCGGCTCCGTAGATGAACACGTAGTCGCCCGGTTCGGTGGGGATGTCGTCGAGGCGCCCCGGCTCCACGAAGCCCCACACCCGCTGGTCGTTGGAAATATTGTTGCCCCCGAACGGGGGAGAAGCGAACGACGTCAGCCCGATCATGTCGCTTTCGTCGATGTCCGTGAATTCGAAGTTCGGTTCGCCCGGCTTGGTGATATCGAACTGAGAGCCCGCGGTGGGCATGCCGTCCCCTTCGCCCTGATCTCCCGTGCCCGGCACGCCGTCGATTCCTACGTCGTCCGTTTCCGGGTCCCAGTCCTCGTCGTTGTCGAGCCCGTCGGTCCACGATTCGTCCAGCATGCCGTCTCCGTCGTTGTCCACGCCGTCCCCCGGAAAGAACGTGCCCCCGGACGCTTCGCACGTGGCGGCGTCGGCGCCGCTGCCGTCTATGCATTCGCGGCCTCGTCCGGGGCTTTCGAGG
>JANQSQ010000046.1 GCA_028283985.1 Rhodothermales bacterium
TGCCGCACTACCCCATCCCTGAGAAATTCGGCGGCGACATGGATGCCTGCCTGCGCAGCATGGTCATGGAGCGGGCCAGGGAGCGGTATCCGGAAATCAGCCAGGACATTGCCGAGCGCCTCGATCATGAACTCGGGATCATCCGGGACATGGGCTATGCCGGCTACTTCCTTATCGTGCAGGATATCACGACCGCCGCCCGAAAACTCGGGGTGCACGTAGGGCCGGGCCGGGGATCGGCGGCGGGAAGCGCCGTGGCGTATGCCCTCGGCATTACGAATATCGACCCCTTCAAGTACGACCTCCTCTTCGAGCGTTTTCTGAATCCGGAACGTATCTCGATGCCGGACATCGACATCGATTTCGACGACCGGGGGCGATCGAAAGTGCTCGATTATATCGTGGATAAATACGGTCGGGAGAATGTGTGCCAGATCGTCACCTTCGGAACCATGGGCGCGCGCTCGGTAATCCGGGACGTGGCCCGTGTCCTCAATATCCCCCTGAACGAGGCCGACCGCATTGCGAAAATGATCCCGGAAGCGGTGGGCATGACGCTCGAAAAAGCTTCCAGGGAGGCCCCGGATTTTCGGGCGCTCAAGCAACACGAAGATCCCGATATCCGCAACCTGATGCATTATGCGGAGGTGCTGGAAGGTTCGCCCCGCCATACGGGCGTGCATGCCGCCGGCGTCATCATCGCACCCGGGGATGTCAGCGAGTACGTGCCTGTAGCGGTATCCCGCAGTCAAAAGGAAGAAATCGTCACTACGCAGTACGACGGCAACAAGGTCGAGCATTTCGGGCTCCTGAAAATGGACATCCTGGGCCTCAAAACACTCACCATCCTGAACGACGCGCTGCAAATCATCGAGGAAGAATACGGCGAACGCACCGAGCTGGAGGATATTCCGCTGGACGATCCGAAAACCTTCGAGCTGTTCCAGCGAGGCGACACCGCCGCCATCTTCCAGTTCGAATCCTCCGGCATGAGAGAATGGCTTCGCAGCCTGAAGCCCACCCGGCTGGAGGACATCATTGCGATGAACGCCCTCTACCGGCCGGGCCCGATGGACCTCATTCCAAGTTTCATTGCGCGCAAACACGGCAAGGAAACCATCGAGTATCCGCACGAGATGCTCGAACCTGTCCTGAAGCCCACCTACGGGCTGCCCGTATATCAGGAACAGGTGATGCAGATAGCGCAGGTCATGGGCGGGTATTCGCTTGGGGGCGCAGATATCCTGCGGCGCGCCATGGGCAAGAAGAAGAAGGCGGAGATGGACAAGCAGCGCAGCATTTTCGTCGAGGGCGCGGTGGCGCGGGACGTTGCGGAAAAAACCGCCCACGAGGTGTTCGATATGATGGCGAAATTTGCAGGCTACGGCTTCAACAAAAGCCATAGCGCGGCCTATTCCGTCCTGGCTTGCCAGGCCGCCTGGATCAAGGCGCATTACCCCGCCGCCTTCATGGCCGCCGTCATGACCAGCGAGCAGAACGACACGAAAAAGCTGTCGGGCATGCTGCAGGAAGCCAAACACATGGGGCTGGACATCCTGCCCCCCTCCATCCACCGAAGCCGCAAACATTTTACCGTTTCCGAGGGCAACATCTGCTTTGGGCTCGGAGCCATCAAGGGCGTGGGCTCCGCCGCCGTCGACCATATCGTCGAGATGCGCGAGGAGCACGGCCTCTTTCGGGATTTCTTCGGTATGGTGCGGGAACTGGACCCGCACATCGTGAACAAAAAGGCGCTGGAGAGCCTCGCGCGGGCCGGCGCCCTCGACGAGCTCGAAGGACATCGCGCCCAACTGTTCGAAGCGATCGACCTTGTTGTCCGGTATGCGAAACAGGTGCATGGAGACCGCGCAGCCGGGCAAAACAACCTGTTCGGAACGGACGCCGGAAACGAAACCCAGACCCCGCCTCTTCCTCCTGCGGATCGATGGAAGCGTTTCAGAATCCTGAAGGAAGAACGGGAATTGCTGGGGTTTTATGTATCCGGGCACCCTCTCGAAGAATTCGAACCGGAAGCACGAGCTTTTGCGACCGCGAGCCTGGGCCGCATCAATGAGGAAGACCTGGCGCACAACAGCAAGCGCGATCATGCCGGGCGGAACGGCTTCGCGCGCCATAGCGCCCGGCGGCATACGTTCTTCGGTATTGTCACCAGCGTGCAACGACGCATAAACAAGTCCGGTAAACCGATGGGTTTCGCCGCCATCGAGGACTTTACCGGACAGGGCGAGGTCGTATGCTTTGCCGACGTCTATGACAAAGCGCAGAATTATCTGAACCCCGATGAAATCGTGATGGTCACCGGCGAGCCCGAACTCCGGGGAGGCAAGGTGAAAATCATCGCCCGCGACGTGCTGCCCATGTGGAAAGTGCGCGAGACGATGGTAAAGACCATTGTACTGCGTATCGATACCGACCGCGTCCGGCAGGAAACCATCGGCGCCTTGCAGGAACTATGCGAGCAGAATCGCGGAAAGTGCGGGTTGTATTTTGATATACAGGCCGACGACCTCCCAGGCAGGACACAGCGTATACACAGCCGCTCCTGCGTGGTCGATCCGACTCCCGAACTGATGAATGGCATGGCGCGGCTCATAGGCCGCGCCAACGTGGCAGTGGAAGGCCGAAACGGGCATGCAAGGGCATGATTCGCATTGGAATTACCACATCGTTCGAGCACGGCGAACAG
This sequence comes from Rhodothermales bacterium, assembly GCA_028283985.1. Lineage (GTDB taxonomy): Bacteria > Bacteroidota > Rhodothermia > Rhodothermales > VXPQ01 > VXPQ01. The sequence goes on from JANQSQ010000046.1 coordinate 2,708, forward strand.
CGGCTGCGACACGATTACGTATGCGCCGTGGAAGATGCGGGGGGCATTCCTCTGATTGCACCCATGGGCGGGGAGCAAACCATGCATTCCTTCGCAAACCTGCTTGACGGTTTGATCGTCACCGGGGGCCCTGCCATTACGGAGGAAATGACCGGGGAACTGCCCGGCGATATAGAAGAACCAGACCCCGTGCGCGCCTCCTCCGACACTCTGCTTCTCCGCGCTTGCCTGAGCATGCGCCGCCCTGTGCTCGGCATCTGTTACGGGATGCAACTGCTCAATGCCTTATACGGGGGCAGCATATACGCCGATGTGCAACGGGATAGGGGGGATTGCCTCGTACACAGTGACAAACGGGGAGCAAGCGACCATACCATCGAGCTGGAGAAAGGCTCGCACCTGCGCGACATACTGGGGATGCGAAGCCTCGTAGTCAACACCCGCCACATTCAGGCCGTCGCCCGTGTGGCGCCCTTTTTCCGCATAGCGGCCCGCGCGCCCGATGGGGTTGTAGAAGCCATCGAAAACGAGGACGCCACCATCCTCGGCGTACAATTTCACGCGGAAAGAATGGGAGAAATCATGCAACCTCTCTTCAAACACTTCGTAGGGCAGGCCGACCTCGCCAAGCAAAAACGGAAAGATCCGATTCATGCCGCGTAACCTGCTTCGTTCCGGTTTGGTCCAGGCCTCCATAGGAGCGACCGCTGCCATTTTGCTCCTGCTTCTCGTTTCGGGCAGGCTCGCGGGGCGCACCCTGCATTTCATAGACATGCAGGAGGAAACGGATGAGCGCAGCTTTACCCTCGAACAACTCGACATGCACCCGGATGTGGTTTTCCCTTCCTGGTTCAGCGACCCGCTGGCCGAAGAAGATATCGAAGCGGATGAAGCGCTTATCCGCAACCGGCTTGTTCGCGCTTTCCGGGACTTCCTTGGCCTGTATATCCAGCGACAGGGGGAAGACGACAACTTCACGTTGCGCGTAGTGGACAACCGGGCCGACGAACTCCTCGAAATCCATGAACTGAACCGCGAAGATTGGAAAAATCGCGCACCGGACGCTCCCTGGGACTGGGCGCTTGTCGACGAACAACGACGGCGGCAAACGCGGGCACTCGTTGACAAATACGTGGACCGGGGCATACCCCGCAAGGCCGTTACCGTAAAATGGGGGCGCAGGAATCAGGTGATCGAGGCCCGTATGCGGGAACTGGGGTATATCGAATACGAGGTCCGTCTGGCGAAACTGCTCGGTTTGAGCCTGCTGGCCACCGAAACGGGCACCGTAGAAACCTTCAACCGGGATGATCTCGTGTCCGCGGCAGGCGCGCGAGGCCGCTACCAGATCATGCCCTTTCTGCTGCGCCTGAACGATATCCACCGGTACCGTCTCCGCACCACGGCAGGAAATACGATCCGGGTGTACGAAGAACGGCACCCGCTCCTGACCATGGAAACCGCGTTCGCGACCATTGCAGGCTATCGCAACGCCGTCGGGCACGAAATACCCGGGCTATCGGCCTATCACTCAGGCCCCGGCAACATCTTCATGGTATACCGCACCTTTCTTGAGGAAGGCGGGGATTTCCACACACGAGAGTCCACGGTCATGGACGCCTACATATGGGCCATCACCGACGGGTTCGACGAACTTTCCTCCAGCAGTTTCCGGACACATTCACGAGGCTATGTGGCGTCAGCCTACGGTTCCCTGCGCGCCACAGAATCCCTTCCTGTAGATAAAGCCGCCACCCTGCAGGTGGAACGCGTACAGCTTCGCGATGGAGAACGCATCAACCTGAGCCGCTTGCTGGAACTCCTTCCTGCCGGCGCGGACATTACGGAAACAAACGCCTACGACCGCTTCCGCGAACATAACCCGCACTTTCTGCTGCCGGAACGATCCGAGAGCCAACCGGGCGTACCGCCCGCAGGCGATGTGCAACTCGTTTCCCGCTCCGGTAGAATCCCTGTGCGCTTCTTTCTGCCGGCCGGATCGATCAAGACCCTGTTTGCGGCGGGTTTCGACGGCATCGATCCGGAAAAAACCTTCCATTTTGGGCAGGATACGTATGGCGGAGCGCCCTGGCCCTACAATAGCGCATCCGATCCATCCGATGCGTTTCCAGTTACCGTCTGGGACCGGCGGTACGACGAACTGGTGCAGGAAATCGCCCGATTCGGCTTCACGAACGAAAACAGGGAGCGTCTTGCGGCGCTTACCGAACGTTTCGAGATACTGGCAAGGGAAGAGCCTTCGTTCTACAGAGACATGCAATTGAAAATCATCCGAACGCACCACCGCCTGTGGCATTCGGACGTGTTCGACCGGCTTGCCGCCGTGGTGCGTGCGACCGGCATATCCGAAGAAGCGGAATCGGAGTGACAGACGCGCAGCGTCGATACTTAGCAGAAAGGAGACTTGTTATGATTGACTTCCAAAAAACGTCCGTATTTCATCTTAAACCAATCCCGGAAAAAAATGTCCGTAAGCCCATTATGGATTTTCTTCTTGAGGACGAATACATATTTGGCGCATTTAAGACGGTACGAGATCAATTAGTTTTCACTAATAAGCGTATTATCGCGGCAAACGTGCAGGGTATGACTGGCAAGAAAATAGATTATACTTCTATTCCATACAGCAAAATTCAGACTTTTTCAATAGAGACAGCAGGCACATTTGATCGTGATTGTGAATTAGAATTATATGTCAGCCCTATAGGGAAAATATCTTTTAGTATCACGCATGGGTTTAATATTGTATCTTTTAATCGAATGATAAGCCAGTATATTTTATAATATCGCACATAATATGTTTGGGAATTATAACTTGAAGTGAAACCCGTCCCGCTCCCAAACATTCCATATCCTACGGGAGCAATTTCTGACCTTGACACAACCGTCAGGGATTCCGATTATGTAGACCATGAATGCGAAAACCCCGACTGTTTGCGCAGTCGGTCAAACCTTAATCGCTCCGCCGAGCGGGAGGAATCCCTATGGTCGATTCCGATCCTAAACCTACATGGCAATGGTTTGTCGCCCTGATCGGGGTGATCCTTATTGGGAGTTGGTGCTCGGAGGCATTGGGCCAGACAGAAAAGGAAATACGCCTGGAACCATTGAAAAGCGCTCCGCTGGAGGTGCTGTCACGAAAGCACATCAAGCCAAAAGAAAAAGTTGGGGTTATTGGAGAGGTCATGCCCGAATTGATCGGCGGGGGACTCGGAGAAATGATTTCTCAAATACGATACCCCGCATCTGCTCGCATGAATGGCATCGAGGGAATTGTCTTTATACAGTTCGTTGTC
>JANQSQ010000163.1 GCA_028283985.1 Rhodothermales bacterium
CAGAACGTCGCCATGTCATTATGCACCGCACCGATCAGGGTTGTAAAGTGTGCGCTACTTACCACCCCGCCGGGTGTACTTTGAGTGGTCCAGTTACCCGTGAACGTCACCGAGTAGGTAGCGGATGCAGGCGTCTGCGCCTGTGCCGGGGGCATCGTCATCAGCGCAATGAGCGCCACCGGCAAGCCCAATGCAAGGCAGATGAGGGGGCAAGGGGTTGCCCATGCCGGCACGGGCCTGCCGGACCACCGGGAAATGAACCAGAGTGCAGTCATGACCGGTATCGAGGAAAAAGCGACAGAGTATTGTTTTGTTTCCATTGTACTTCAGGATATGGAATTTTGTCCGGTGGCGATATGGATAATAATCGGAGTATCCTGAAGATACAGGGCGCGGTCGATTAATCCTGACCGGATACTATACGTCCGGGTAACCCCTTCCGGGACGTCTGGGCGAGAAGAAACGGTGTTGATCGAGCGACAGCGTTTTATGTTTTCTCCGATCGTAAGCGGAAAGGGACCGTGCCGTGGTAGTCTTTTCGGCATTCCCGGCTTACTTTTCCATTTCCCCTGTTCGACATGTTCGATACAAACAACGCAACCGATATGTCCGATACTTCCGTCTCATCCGCTGCATCGGACGCGCGCGCCGTGTCCGGTCGTTCGCCGCTCCGGGAGCGCGTAAGAACCATCATTTTCGGGAACGACACCCCGGCGGGGCATTTCTTCGACGTGGTGCTCATTATAGTGATTCTGTTGAGTATCGTGGCAGTCATGCTGGACAGCATGGTCGCCGTATCCGAGCAGTGGGGCGCCGAACTGGCCATCCTCGAATGGATATTCACGATTCTTTTTACGGTGGAATACGCGCTGCGGCTCTACAGCGCCCGGAACGCCAGGAAGTATGCGACAAGTTTCTTCGGCGTGGTGGATCTTCTCGCCGTGCTGCCGACGTTTATCGGCGTCATATTTCCACCGGGTCGATTTCTCCTTACGATCCGGGTGTTGCGTGTTTTGCGGGTGTTCCGCGTGCTCAAACTGGTGCGGTTCCTTGGCGCGGAAGATGTGCTTTTCACGGCGCTCAGGGCGGGTCGGCGCAAAATTACGGTTTTTATGCTGGCTGTATCCACGATCGTCGTGATTGCAGGATCGCTCATGTATGTCATTGAAGGGGCCGATGCAGGCTTTACAAGCATTCCGCGCGGGGTATACTGGGCCATCGTGACGGTAACCACGGTCGGGTACGGGGATATTGCTCCGATGACGCCGCTTGGTCAGATGCTGGCGGTGCTGCTGATGTTTACCGGATACGCCATTATTGCCGTCCCGACCGGCATTGTCGGGGTGGAGGTGGGAAGGTTCTATGGGGGAGGCCAGTCCACGTGGAAAGTATGCGGCGCCTGCGGACGGGGCAGCGGGACGCCTAATGTTTCCTATTGCGGTTTTTGCGGGGAACCGCTGCAGACGAATGATGTCAAGGAGGGGAAATAGCGCGGATTTTCCTGAGATTTTATGCTGGAACAATTTATTTTTTCTTTGTATTTTTCGTAAAGTAAAGAAATATGTGACACCCAGGGAAAAAGAGATTTTGCCATGCCTTCATCTACTATTTCCAGCAAGGGGCAAACTACATTGCCTAAGTCTATTCGGAAAGTACTTGGGCTAAAAGGAGGGGATAAAATAAATTACTTTGTCTATGAAGGTGAAGTGCGGATTGTGCCGGTGCGTCCGATCGACAGGCTTTTCGGGGTGCTGAAGCGTGAGGGCCCTGTCGTTTCTCTGGAGGAGATGGAGCAGGCTATAGCCGGGGGGGCGTGCGAGGAATGATTGCCCTGGATACCAATGCGCTCGTTCGGTACCTGGTGTGCGATGATCCGGAACAGGGAGCCATCGCCAGGAACATGCTGGAAAGCCTTACCAGGGAATCCCCCGGCTTTATTTGCCGGGAGGTTGTGCTGGAACTGGTTTGGGTGCTGCAACGGGCGTACAAGTGCTCCCGCGATGAAATCGCCATGGTGCTGGAAGAGTTGGCGGCCACGGAGCATCTTGTGGTCGAAGCGAGCCGGGATGTGGTTCGCTGCGCCGTTCGTTATCGCGAGGAGGGTGCGGGTTTTGCCGACCTGATGATTCTGGCGGCTGCGGAACGGGTCGGTTCCGACGCCCTATGTACGTTTGACAGGAAAGCTGCCGAGCTTGACGGGGTTACCCTGCTGGGTGAATAGCGGATAGGCGTCACCCAACGGTGGCAAGGGCGAGGGAAGAAGGCTGAATGAAGCCGGATAACCTGTTGAATAGCGCCCTGAAAAGGCGTGGCGCGCGAGGGAAACGCGCCGGAGAGAAGTCCTGCCGGATAGAGTCGTGTAGGCCCGGGGGGACTCGAACCCCCAACCCACTGATTAAGAGTCAGTTGCTCTGCCAAATTGAGCTACGGGCCTGGGTGGCGGCTTGCGCTTCATTTCCTTGGAGCCGCCCAAGGCACACCTCTACGCACAGGGGGGTGATTGGTTCAGTAAAAACGGTTTTGATCGCAAGCATTTGTAGCAGAATCGCCTGCTTTGACAGGCATGATCGTTGCAACGACCGTTTACGCGCGCTGCCTCTCCAATAATTCGCATTTTCGTTCCGGTTTCGCTTTTCCATGCACCTTGGCTTGTTTATCTTTGCCGTTCATGAGGGATCGTCGCATCGCCGGCAGACATTTCAATTTTTTCCATGCCGGAGGTTGGCCCGTCGGGTCTCGGGCAGATATCGTACAGCGCATTCAAGCAGTGAGTATTTCATACATGTCTGACGAAGTCGAACGCGGAATACGATTTGCCCGGGACCTGCGCCGTATCCGCAGGGCTCGCGGCGTTTCTTTGGCCGACATACACGACGCCACCAAGATGGCGTACGATATGATCAAGCGCTTCGAACACGATGCGCTTATCAATCATCCTCAGTTCAACAGGGTATATCTCCGGCTCTTCGTGCGTGGATACGCCGATCATCTGGATCTGGATGTGGAGATGACGCTGGAAGCGCTCGAACTGGCGATAAAGGGACGATATGCCGGTTCGCTGGCCAAAGCATATCTGGACGAATCCGAGGAAGAAAGTAAGGAGGAACCCCCGAAAGAGGAGCCTCCGAAGCAAGAGGACTCGAAACAAGAGGAGAAGGAAAGCCGCGAGCAACCCGCCGCTGCCGAATCGGATCAGGCGTTTGGGGCGGCTCCGTCAACGCAGACCGAAAAGAAGTCCGCTGCGATTCCCCGCAAAAAATCCGCCGGGTCGGCCCGGGCGACCGATGTTGGAGCGACCGATTCCAGGGCGACCGATGCCGAAGCGTCTGATGTCGAGGCGACTGATGCCGAAGCGACCGATGCCGAAGCGTCTGATGCCGAAGCGTCTGATGCCGGAACGTCTGATGCCGAAGCGACCGATACCGAAATGTCTGATGCCGGAACGTCCCCTGCCGGGCAACCCGCTGTCCGGGAAGCCCCGGTGGCCGGGACACCTGCGCCTCGAGAAGCCGCATCGC
>JANQSQ010000134.1 GCA_028283985.1 Rhodothermales bacterium
ATCATGGCAGGTGGTTATGCGTAATGCGGTTTCAGGGGGTTGTTTATCGCGCGCATAACCCGCAATGGGCGTGGGACCCGCTTTCCGGGGAAGGAGCAAATCGCCATGGCGGCCGATTTAATCGACGCGGCCTGCCTGCGCTTTATACATCTCTGACGCAGCTAACGGCTATACGCGAAGCACAGCCATTGGGGCGCCCCATGCAGCCTCTCATCCTCTGTGCCTACGAGGTAAATGTCGAACCCGTTTTCGATGCGTTGGATGTATCCCGCCGAGAGGAATACGCCGTATCGGATTCCGATCTTCGTTGCCCGAATTGGGAACGCGATATGCTGGACGGTTCAATCCCCTTGTCGCAGGTGCTGGCGGATCGATTGATTGCAGATGGTTTCGCCGGAATGCGGGTACAAAGTTTTGCGCGCGGAGCGGGACCGGAAGATATAAATCTGGTGTTATGGCGGTGGGGAGCACGACGACCGCGCCGCATCGTGTTGATTGACGATGAGGGGCGTTTGACCAAATTCCGAAGCAATTAGGGCGCGGGATTGCGACCTTGTTTCGCGTCGACGCACCCGATGAGATTCCAAGTCCAAACGTATAGCGTTCAGTAAACGCCCAGTGGAGAAAAGCGCATGAACGAGAATCAGCACACCGAATGGAAAGAGTCCTGGCACGATAAGTACTTGGAGTGGCTGTGCGCTTTCGCTAATGCGCAGGGCGGCGTGCTGGAAGTGGGCCGCAACGACAAGGGGAAAATGGTGGGGCTCGACAACGCTGAACGGTTAATGGAAGAGTTACCCAACAAACTCCGCGACCTGCTCGGAATTGTGGCCGACATTAATCTTCTGGAGGAGAATGGGCAATCATACGTACAGATTGTGGTCGAACCGTATCCGGTGGCGATCAGCTATCGCGGCAAGTATCACTATCGAAGCGGCAGTACCAAGCAGGTGCTCACGGGCGCGGCTCTTGATCGCTTCCTGCTGGGAAAAACGGGAAAGCGCTGGGATGCAGCACCGGTTCCGCGCGTGGGGGTTGGCGACCTGGATGCCGAAAGTTTGATCAGATTCCGCAAGCGGGCAACCCACACCAACCGTCTGGAAAAGGATGTACTCGACGAGGATAATGTTGGACTGATTGAAAAATTGCGGCTGACAGAGGGACGATATCTCAAACGAGCTGCCATCCTCCTGTTTCATCCAGATCCTGAACGCTTCTTTACCGGGGCAGCGGTCAGGATTGGCTATTTTGAGGGCGAGACCGACCTGCGGTATCAGGACGAGATATGTGGCGATCTGTTCATGCAGGTCAATACAACGATGGACCTGTTGCTGACCAAGTACCTCAAGGCCACCATTAGTTACGAAGGTATCCAGCGCATTGAGACCTATCCGGTACCGGAAAGGGCGTTGCGGGAAGCGGTGTTGAATGCCATCGTCCATCGGGATTACGCCATTCCCGCACACATACAAATTCGGATATACGCCGACCGGTTACAGATATGGAATCCCGGGGAATTGCCCGAGGGTTGGTCGCTGGAAAAATTACTGGGCCGGCATCCTTCCCAACCCTTCAATCCGGATGTGGCGAATGCCTTTTTTCGCGCCGGAGAAATCGAAACCTGGGGCAGAGGAATTCAGCGTATCCTCGAGGCCTGTCGCGAGGCGGATACGCCCGAGCCGGACATACGGGTGGAATCGGACGGATTATGGATCGATTTTCCGTTTTCAAAGGCTTACCGTAACAGCATTGGACCCGGTGATGGCACTTTCGAAGCATCGGCGGCGACCACCCAGGAAAAGATCCTTGCCTTATTGCGCGAGGATCCGGAACTCACCAGAAAAGCCTTGGCAGAACACATAGGAATCACTCTTTCTGGCGTCAAGTATCACCTTGCTAATCTCAGAAAAGCAGGTCGCATCCGCCGTGTCGGGTCCGCCAGGAAGGGGCGCTGGGAGATTATGGATGACGACCATTTATAATAGATAAACCTTTATGTGGAACGTAGAAGCTAGAAGTGGTCCGATAAAGCTGGACAGTTTTTTTCGCGGTTTTAAGTGTAGTGCCACGTCGGGTTATGCTGCTATGGGCAGCGGTTTTCGTTCGT
>JANQSQ010000139.1 GCA_028283985.1 Rhodothermales bacterium
ATTCTGTTCGAATACCGTGCGGCGTACGCGCCTGCCTCGCATTGCACGGCCCGCCCGTCAACCTGCAGGCCCGCGTCCGCCGAATGCAACCGTACGGGCTTCAGATCGGGATTGCCGACGCCCGCCCAGAACCGATCGTTGAAGGTAGGCGCCCGAAAACCGCCGCCGACATTCGCTTTCACGAAAAGCGGGAGTCGGTCGACCGGCCGTACGGTGATTCCGAGACGCGGGCTGGGCGCCGACAGGGTGCGGTCGCTTTCCCGGTATGCATCGAGCCGAACCGCCGGGTAAATCCGCCAGCGTCCGTACGCGCCCGACGCCGAAACGAAAGCGCCTGACCTGAATTCGGCGACCGACGATTCCAGGGAGGGGTTATCGGCGGTGCTGTACCCGGCGGTAGCCCCGGCGGATACATCCAGATGGGTTCCTGCAGGCAGTTGGTATGTGGCCTCCAGTCCGCTCGTCGTCGTGCGCCCGGTAGCGTCCTGCCCCCATACAGGGTGAGGGTTCAGGTACCGGAGTTTCCCGCGATGCATAAATCCACGCAGGACAAGGGCCGAGGAACCCAGCGACACCGCATCTTCCAGCCACAGGCGAGAGTGCGTATCCCATTGCTGTTCTCCCTGAGGTCCGAACACGGACGAGCCCGGAAGATGTCGTTGCCAATCTATGTGGAAGAATGCGCCGCGAAGCGTATGCCGGCCTGTGCGGCCTTGCAGCGTGCCCATGACGGACCAGCCCTCCCGATCCGAGTTTTCGCGCCGCATCTCTTCTCCGGCCTCCGTTTCGTACGGGAAATCCCCCTTGCTGCGGCGGTATTCCCCGGAAACGAGGCCGGATACGCTGCCTTTGCCGAAGGCCCAGCCCGCGGACGTCAGCAGTTCGCCCCAGGCCCCGACTTCCGTAGCCACGCTCGCGCGCCCGCCTCCGCCCCGGGCGCCTCGCAGGTATACGGCGCCGGACATCCCGTCCGCGCCATAGACAGAGGACGAGGGGCCGTGCAGCACTTCCATGGAATCGAACAGATGGAGCGGAAGCAGGCTCAGATCGAACTGGCCGGCTTGCGCATCGGACAGACGCATGCCGTCGATCAATACCTGTGTGTGTCCCGCCGCTCCACCCCGGTGGGAGACGGTGGCCAATCCCTGTCCGTATTGCCGGATGAAAAATCCAGAGCGGGCCGACAGTATATCGGCGACCGTACGGGAGCCCGTGGCCACGATTTCCGCTTGTCCAAGCACCGTAATGCGTTGCGGGGCCCGTGAAGCGGGTACCCCGATCCGCGAGGCGGACACCGTGATTTCTTGCAGTGCGAACACGGAATCCGGGATCTGGCCGAACGATGCGGCCGGGTATCCGGAAAAAACGAATAGAAGAAGGAGGGCCCAGCGAAGGGCATGAAGGCGAGCGATCATAAAACATCCCGAAGTTTTATGAGGATCGGGATGAGCTCGACCCGGAAGGTAACGATCACCCGGCGAAAACCCGGGCAGACGGGCAGGAAGACCACCACACGAACCTCTGATTCCCGAAGGTTTGCGGCAGATAAGCCTGCAGGCAGGTCTCCTGGCTTGCCGCGCACTACGACTTCCGGCTCGGCGTCTTGCCTTCCCATTCGAAGGAACAGTGGCGCGACGCGTCGTGACCGGTATATCGGCGCGGCTTACAGTTGCGGGTACAGCTCCGGAATGGCGCCTGCGGCGCGCACCGGATTCCCTGTTATCCAACCCTTATCCGACGAATCGGGGGGCATGGAACCTGACAAGCGTATACCAAAGAACATAGACAGCATAGCAAGGCGCCGTGTACCATCGCAAACGAAGAATCTGCGAAGAGGCCACGGGAAGCCAAACATTCTCCGGTTTATGGCAAGGAAAGGGTTCGGTATGTCCTTGTCCCGGCGTATTTTGCAGCGTGTCCGGGTATTACGTACAGACCGGGCGACAGGGACCCTCTAAAGGATATTCTGATTAAGTCCGCGAAGTTCAGAGGCTGCGAGGGATGCGCTGGCAAGGAATGACGATGCAATTATAATATCTTTTACGTGTGAACGTGAAGCGCTGATCGAAGCGGTTTTGATCAGAGTATCCTTAACATCTTCTGCGTCTTGGCCTCCTCTCGAACAGGTCTTTTTGCTTTTTTCCGGCGATTCCGGAGGGCATCGGAAGCGCGCGGCGAGAAAGCGGCCGAAAAACCGGTAGCGGAAAGGCCGTGCGCGTCACGCGCCGGCATAGAAAAACTGGTCGGGATGCCCGTCCGCGCGATGGAGCTGTACGAACAGGCCCTGCGGCACCGTTCCTCTCTTGCCGACACCGCCGGCGAGGAGCATACGGCTTCCAACGAGCGCCTCGAGTTTCTGGGCGACGCCGTACTCGATTCCATAACGGCGGAACATCTTTTTCATCATTTTCCGGACGGCGACGAGGGCTTTCTGACACGCTTGCGGGCCCGGATCGTCAATGGTCAGGCCCTGGCGCAGTTTGCCTCTGAGTTGGGGCTCGGGGATATGATTCTGATGAGTGACGCTATGGGACGGGAAGGAGGCCGTGACAGCACAGCTATTCTTGCCGATACCCTTGAAGCCGTCATCGCGGCGCTGTACCTCGATATGGGAGAACAAGCGGCCCGTACGTTCGTCCGGACCAAAATGCTTGCGCGAATCGATCTGGACGACCTTGCGCAAGTTCGGGACAATTATAAAAGCCTGCTATTGGAACATGTGCAGGCGCTCGGATGGCCCCAGCCCCACTACCGCGTTGCGCGCGAAGAAGGCCCTCCGCACGAGAGGATGTTTACGATCGATGTGCTCCTGCGCGGCGAAGCGTATGGCCGCGGCCAGGCGCACAGCAAGAAAAAGGCCGAACAAAAAGCCGCCGAACAAGCGCTCAACCGATTGCGTCGCGAATCACGGAACGAGTAGCGCTTCTCCTCTACGACAATAACAACGCTTACACGCTCCGCATACCTGTTTCAACCCGCCATGCCCACCGCGTTTTCCTCTACCGACCGCTTTGCAGAGCGGCACAACGGGCCGACCGAAGAAGACATCCGAGGGATGCTCGAACACGTAGGGTGTTCCTCGCTGGATGAGCTGATCGCCTGCACCATCCCGGCGGATATCCGTCTGGATGGAATGCTCGATCTGCCCGGAGCGCTCAGCGAACGGGACCTTCTTGTGAAAGCGCATGCGCTGGCCGGCAGAAACCGCTTCGGCCGGTCGTACATAGGGATGGGGTACCACGATACGGTGACGCCTGCGGTGATCCGGCGCAACGTACTGGAAAATCCGAACTGGTACACGCAGTATACGCCCTACCAGGCTGAAATCTCGCAGGGCCGACTGGAGGCGCTTCTGAATTTTCAGACCGCGGTGGCGGACTTGACCGGGCTGCCTGTCGCCAACGCTTCGTTGCTTGACGAAGCGACCGCTGCCGCCGAGGCCATGACCATGCTGGCCCGGAGTTCGGCCCGGCGGAACACCCGCACTTTTCTGGTGGATGCAGCCTGTCATCCCCAGACGATCCGGGTGGTGCAAACCCGGGCAATACCCCTCGGCATTGCGGTGATTGTCGAGGACTGGCGCGCCTTCACGTTCGGCGACGAGGTGTTCGGGGCGCTCGTGCAGTACCCGACCACCGACGGAGCCATTTGCGACTATTCGGGCCTGTGCGCACAGGCGCACCATGCGCAGGCGCATGTGGCCGTAGCCGCCGATCTGCTCAGCCTCACGTTCCTGACCCCGCCGGGCGACTTCGGGGCGGATGTTGCGGTGGGGACCACACAGCGGTTCGGGATGCCCATGGGCTACGGTGGCCCGCATGCCGCCTATCTGGCTGCCACCGAGCCGTTCAAGCGCAAGATACCCGGACGAATCATCGGCGTGTCGGTGGACGCGCACGGCGATCCCGCCCTGAGAATGGCGCTCCAGACCCGTGAGCAGCACATCCGGCGGGCCAAAGCGACCTCCAACATTTGCACCGCGCAGGTGCTTCCCGCCATCATGTCCGGCATGTACGCGGTGTACCATGGGCCGGACGGCCTGCGCGCCATTGCCGAGCGGATACACGGTCTCGCCAGACTGCTTGCAAACGGTCTGGATCGCCTCGGACACGAGATCCGGCATGCACATTTCTTCGACACGCTGCGCATTGATCCGAGGGGAGGCAGCGCGGAAAGCATTCTCCGGAACGCCGGGCGGCACGGCGTCAACCTGCGCCGCTACGACGACGATTCGGTTGGCGTGGCCCTCGATGA
>JANQSQ010000177.1 GCA_028283985.1 Rhodothermales bacterium
AAGACAGTAGCGCCCGAACCATGAAGTTCTTGCCTGTAATGAGAAAAGCACTTTTTGCGCCCGCAACGACGGCGACAACCTGACCTACTCGGCTACGGAGGGGCCTAGCGGTCCGGCGGACGCGAGCGTCTCCGGAAGTACGCTCACCATCAGGCCCGTCCGGGTAGGCTATACAACCGTGACGGCGACAGCAGAAGATCCGTCGAATGCAAACGTATCGCAACACGTTGCGGTGACAGTCACCGTCGCTTCGGGGCTTACTGCCTCGATCAGCGGGCCGTCGTCGGTCGGCCTCGGAATAAGCCGTGAGTGGACGGCGGATGTGAGCGGAGGCGCTACGCCCTATACGTACAGCTGGCGTTATGACAGGCTTTGCTCAAACCCGGGACCCGGCGACAGGGCCGCGCCACCCTGCCGGGAGTGGGTCTCCGGCGGCGCCGCAAGCAATCTTACGCTCACGCTGTCTGAGTCGACGACGATAGAACTGACGGTGACCGACGACGATAACTACTCCGTCACGGCCACGCTTTGGGTCACTTATGCTCTGTAAAAGACAGTAGCGCCCGAACCATGAAGTTCTTGCCTGTAATGAGAAAAGCACTTTTTGCGCCCGCAACGACGGCGACAGGAATCGTACAACACGGCCTCGCGGTCACGGTGCGAAGAGTTGCGCTCATGCTGTTGCTGATCACCTCTGCCGCTCAGCCTGCCCTAGGCCAAAGTGAAGAGGTGGTTGTGGACTGTTTACCGCCTTGGGAGACCAATGATCGTTTTATGACTGCAACGGTGATCAAACACCCTTCTCTATCTCTCAACGGCTTCGATTGCGGCAGTAACTGCGATATAGGGTATGGCCTAAAGCAGGTGCTTGAAAAAGTATATGGGACCAATCAAGACGACGAGGTGAAAGCAATCTTTAGAAATATGGTGAACCTGGCGGATAGCCCATTCATGGAGGGGGGTGGATACGGCGATTTAGTTAAGAATACCGAAATACTTCAGGCCAAAGGTTTAGTCGCGTTGGCTGCGTATGTGCTCGAAAACAATGATTACGATCCTACCTCGCTTGATCCAGCGCTTCCGCCCACAGCGCTAGCTGTGGGAACCTTTTGGGCGGCTTTATCATCTCCTCCTTATAGGTGGAAAATGCTGGAACAAATTCATAGTGATGGTATCAGATGGTCTACTCCGGTGACTAATACAGCTCGTACAATAGATTTTTATCTTGCACTGGAAAATGCCTATAAACATTATGATATTGCCTCATACAATAGTATAACAGAAACGGGACACCCTATGGATTTTTTTAATAAAACATCTATGATGTTTGCCTACAGGGAAATGATTCACGATTTAGATGATAGAGGCAGACAAGGGATTAATATTCCGTTATTAATAAACGCTATTAGATATAACTTCGAACCAGGTAATGCACCGCTTAAAATGCAAGTAGCTGCTGGATATGCAGCACTAGTTTGGCAAGATAACACCAACACCAACACCAATAAAATTTCTACTTATAGTAATCACCCGAGATCCCTCGGAAGAGATGAATTTATTCGACGAGCTTTTACGGCTGCAGGAGCGTTTGCGACACAAAGTGATCATCGAGAGAGTCGTTATTGGTACTATCAATCGGCAAACGGCAACAATTTTTGGGCCGAGGGACCTTATTATTTTCACATTACTCTTTCTGATATCATTCCCTTTTGGCATACCGCGCGTATAAACGGGCTACTTGCGCATACCGGTATTCATTCTTATACTTTTCCAGATCCATTCTTTCAGGATAAGTTTTTGCAGCCGCTCCATTGGTTGGCCGATCTCTCTACTCCGGACGGGAAGACTCCGCCACTTGACGATGGCAATAAAAAAACGATGTACAATGCCGGTATTCTTAACTGGACAGGTGGCTATGGCAGTGATGTAATCGGAGAAAAGTTTTCCCGGATATTTGGCAGTATAAAAGCTGTCGGTGGGTTATCATTACAGACATCGCTTTATCCACTGGCGCTTGCTATCCCCCGTCGCCCCGTTTCTGCTTCGATCCTGCCCGACGGGATCATCGGAAATGAATTCCACAAGAGAAGGGATGGAGGTGGTGGCCACCAGGAAGTGGTTGTGAGAAGAACAATAGACAACAAGCAGCATTACATTGTTCTTAATGGCGAAACCGATCCCGCTATCTGGCGGGGAGATGGGCACGAACAGGCGGATCAGATGCAACTGCTCTATTACGTGGACGACATTTCGTATCTTGTCGACTCGGGATATGACAGGCCACTTCCTCCTTCGCTTACTCATCCCGATTGGGATCGCAGCACATGGAACGATTATCCGGATCACAATGTAATGACTCTTGAGCCAGATAAAAATGGATGGGTCAATAATAATGGCGGTGTTCGATCGCCTCACGTAAATATAGCTCAGGCACATCATGTACAGGCTGAGCACCAAGACGTACATGAGATATCTTATCGAACTTATGGAAAGATCGATTTGCTTTCTGCGGGAATAGACCTTAAAGCCAAAGCACATAGGCTGAATCTACTTGCCAGTGGCCGTCGCACATTCGGAAACTACTATCGCAATGTACTGTTCATCCGCGATGAAAATCATCCTTACATCGTGGATATTAATGCGGTTAAACGAGTCAATGATTATACAAACTGGTATAAGATGTATTATCATGTAAATTCCAACAGTACATCAAAAATACGTCTCCATTCTAATACTTTGCAAGTTGCTGCCTTGCGATGGAATAATATGTATGTTTCTGAAGAAAAATCGTCTCCTGAAAGCACAAACAACAGTCTTTATATACAGCCATTTACTATCGAACGTCCTTTGTATCTTTATCAAGAATCCGATAACATTCGCGAATCATACATTTCTGCGGATAGAGGTCTTGGGATTCCTGTAAAAAAAATGAGGCTGAATGGTAGCGACAGCCTCCCCAATGGAGATTCCAAAAAATATTTCACCACGGTTGCCCTTATACGCGTCTTGCCTAATGGGGAGGCAAATCCCGATATTGCAAAGGGGAACAGGCCGCTTCCTGCCGATGGCGATAGAGCATGGCAATACATCACCTGGAAACATGACAGCACTACTGTGGATGTTATAGTAGCACATTCTTCCGAATATTATGCTGATCCGTCCTTCTCATCTTCTTCTCCGGGTATCTCGTATTTTCCCGTTTCTGAGGCCGATTCGCTCTACCTACAGCTGTTTAGTATAAGCAATTATGGATTTGCTAGACTGAAAAAACAAGGGCAAACATGGAGCATAGACCCGAATTTCAAATTGAATATCAAAATATTCGAAGCCGAAGCCCAGGTCGACGGGCCTCATTGTATTGCGGAAGGATCTACCGGCACTTTCACCGCAACAGGAAGCTTCACTAATCCTGTCGTTGAGTTTGTGGCTCCGTATAGTTATAACTGGGAGTATTATTATGGTGGCTCCTGCACCAGAGATATTCCCTGCGGATGGAATCCCCTTAATATTCCAGGTAATACTAATTCTCGAACAGTCGATTTTGGAGGAAACGGTGGAGAAGATTTCGACATTCGCGTTACAGTAACCGATAGTTCTTCTCCTGCGCAGAGTATAGTTTCTTCCGACCTGCGGGTACAGGTTCTTGCTCCTTCAGAGGGAGTGTGTCCGTCGAATCCAGACGACGCTCCATTGGGGAAGAAAGACCCGGATAACGATTCTAAGAAAATGCTGGCATCGGATGCGAATTTACTCGAGGCCGCCCAGGATATTCCCGAAACCTATGCTCTCCGGCCCAACTTTCCCAATCCCTTCAATCTGTCTACGGAGATACAATTTGATCTCCCGGAAGACGCCATGGTATCACTCACCGTATACGATGTGTTGGGTAGAGAGGTGGCTCGTCTCGTTCAGGGAGAACTACCTGCTGGCACGCACCGCGCCCGGTTCGATGCCGGAAACCTTCCGAGTGGGGTTTACTTCTATAGGATACAGGCGGGGGATTTTAGTAGTACGCACCGCATGACGCTCCTCAAATAATCGGACAGATTCCATGAAGGATATGCTATTTCTTCGTCGCTTTGTGTCGCATCTCCGCTGCTTGTTTGCGCTGGGCCTTGGGATGTTGCTCACAGCCTCGGCAGCGGCACAGGATGCGCAGACACGCCAGCGCCTTAAGGCAGCGTTTATCCGGCCTTTACGAACCCCTTTCAACCGGAACGCTACAATGCAAAAAACTGCATTGCTAATCCTGATCCTTGGAGCGATACTTTTCCTTGCCTATCCCACGCATGCACAGTCCATCGGAGACCGCATGCGGATAACAAGCCAACACGGAGAAGAGATCATCGGACAAATAAAGAGTCTCGATAACGCTTCCCTGACGATCCTTACGGACTACTCCAGAGAACTAAGCATAGCGTATGCCGACATGGTACAACTGGAAAGAAGCCTGGGGCGTCGCTCGCACTACAAGAAAGGCGCCGCGATAGGTTCGGGCATTGGTGCGTCTGTGGGGCTTCTCGGAGTAATAACCTCGGAGTGTCATGGCGTCGGCCTTTATGGTCACGATGATGGTCTTTATGACTGCGAAATCCTGGCGGCAGCGGGGATTGTAATTCTAAGCGGAGTAGGCGCCTTATTGGGCCTGATTGCCGGCGCGGCAATCAGAACAGAGAGATGGGGGAGTCTGGATATTCCCGGTCAAAGCACGGCGTCCGTTATGCCGTTCATCGGCATCCATCCGAGCGGTAGTTTGGCCCTGGGAGCCCGGATATCGTTCTGAGCCCACTGGCTCCAAAACTCCCTGATATTCCGCCACGGTCCAGTCGATACAGCAAACCGTGCTGTCGTTTTACAGGCTATTCCGTTCTGCCGGGGAAAGCGTCTCTCGAGCGATGACATCCTGGTTGCGTGCCCCCCAAACCAAACAAACCAGTGGCGCGGGAGAGACTCGAACTCTCGACCTTACGATTATGAGTCGTACGCTCTAACCTGCTGAGCTACCGCGCCGGATCCGGAAACCGGACCGGGGCGCATTATACGAGCCGCGCCGCAGAGAGTTCGAGCGCTTCCGCATGCGTATGCCACGGATGCGCTTCGTACATTGAGGTGTTCGTCGCATGGGTTTCCGGGGCGCATGCGCTTCCGCCGGCGCAACGGCCTGTGCGGCCCGGATTACCGCACGTAACTTCTCGTTTCCCGATCCGCAGTAGAGTACATGTCCTGGACTTCCGTCATAGGCCAGCAGCGCGTCTCGGACGCACTCCGCCGCACCATCTCCACGGAGCGGGTAGCCCATGCCTGGCTGTTCTACGGCCCGGAGGGCGTGGGCAAGCGGGCCGCCGCCATAGCGTACGGCAAGGCGCTGCTTTGCGAGCAGGGCGGGGAAGAAGCGTGCGGCGCCTGTTCGTCCTGTGGAAGAGTGGACCGGATGGTGCATCCCGACCTGCATATGCTGATGCCGTATCCTTCGGACGCCGACCCTGCGGACATTGCCGAACGCATCCGGCTCATCGGGCAGAATCCGTATGCGGCGGTCGATTTCGTGCGCCGGCCCTCGCTGGACGACCCGACCCGTTCCTCCAACAAACAGGCGCTGTATACCGTGGCGCGCGTTCAGGAGGAAATGTGCCGGGCCATGAGTTTCCAGCCGGTAGAGGGCCGCTACAAGGTGGCCGTGGTCAGCGATGCGGAGCACCTGCGTACGGACGCCGCCAACATGTTTCTAAAGATGCTGGAAGAGCCTCCGCCGAAGACGGTGTTCATTCTTACGACCAGCCGTGCGGATCGTATCCTCGCCACCATTGTTTCCCGTTGCCGCCGCCTGCGGTTCGATCCGCTGACCCCGGAGGCCATCGAACAGGCGCTCATCGGGGAGGAGGGCGTCGCGCCGGAACTGGCCGCAACCCTTGCGCGGATGGCGGACGGGTCGTACACCGCCGGACTCGATCTGGCGAAGAACGAGGATTTGCGCGCGCTGCGGGAGCTGGTGCTGGACTTTTCCCGGGCGGCGTACAGCCGGAACGTCGGGAAAATAGCCGATATCGTGGAGCGGCCCGCGCGGTTCGGGCGCGATCAGGTGGGGCATGTGCTGGAACTGCTCCTCCGGTGGATCCGGGACCTTATGCTCTACCGGGAGATGGGCGAGGCGGCTGCGCTGGTCAATGTGGATCAGGCGGAAGCCATTGCCGGATTCACGGAACGCCTCCCCAAGGCCGATATCGAAGCTATGGCGTCGGTCATTGAAGAAGCGATCGTGCTGGTCCGGAGCAACGTACATGTGGCCCTGACCTTGACCGTGCTGGCCGGGGCGCTGGCCGAGGCCATGCGCGGACCGCATTCCGGCAAGTTGTATATGCCGCTGAGCGATGCGTACGACGGGGGAGATGCATCTCTTGGAAGGACCGGATAGAAGGCTGAGAAGCAGGATCAGGAAGAAGCAACTACCCTGCGTATAAATTCGTCGAACAATGGAACGGTAAAATCGATAACGCCGTAGCTGGGAGCGTAGCACAAGCCCCGCCTGATGAGGTTAGTACGCTGGACCCCGACTTGTCCGTGGGTTTTATCCAGCCTTTTTGCTACGTCCCCGGACATATACGGTCCGCTTCCGGTTTCGGCCATAGCGATGAGATACTCGCGTTCCGCTGGAGTGACGCGATCGAGCCGCACCCGAAAGAAACCTTCGTCAAGGGCATTAATGATAATCGGGTGGGCCTTTGTTACATCCGCTTCCGCGATTCGGTCCGGTCCGGCCGCTTCATTCCAGCAACCCTTCCCGAATTCCTGAAGGAAGTAGGGATAGTTCTTTGTGGCTTCGATGACGCGATTTAACGCCTCTTCTGTCCAACATACGTCATGCTTTTCGGCGGGAGCGGTGAGTGCTGTGCGCGCGGCCTCTTCTTCCAAACCGTTGATCACTCTGAATTCGAAGAGACGCTCCGTATAGGACTTGGCCTCGCCCAGCAATCCCGGTAGCGAAGGCAAGCCGGCGCCCACCAGCAAAAGGGGCAATTCCTTCTGGCTGATTTTGTGCAGCGCCATGCATAGCCCGCTCAGACCGGGCGCTGCGAGAAACTGCATTTCGTCCAACGTGAAAATAACGCCGGTTCCCCGCTCGCGAGCCGCTTCACCGACCGCCACGAACAAGTCTGTCAGATCATGATCCAACACGCCCGAATCTCCACGACCGGCTTCGGGCAATACCATTTCAACTTCCCCGATCTCGGGCAATTTCCAGCGGATTTGAAAAGATCGAAGTACCCCGAAAGCTTTCTTGGCCCACTCCTTCGCGCGTTCTCCCGCCGAGAGCTGGAAGAGGGCCTTACGGGCCAGTACAGCCATTTCTTCCGGAAGATCGATGCCTTCTCGCGCCTCAATGCCCTCGCATGTCCAATCGTATCGCTCTGCGATGCGGGCGCACTCTGCGAGAAGAACTGTCTTGCCCACCCCGCGCAGACCGGTGAGAATCATGCTTCGCTCGGATGCTCCGTGCTGGAAGCGACGTATTGCAAAATCGAAGGCTTTCAGTTCTTGATCTCGCCCCGTTAGCGCCGGGGGGGGCCTGCCTGCTCCAGGTGTGTATGGATTAAGTTCCTGCCGCATTGCTTCAGATATGCTGTCAATTACGCCTGTGTGCTTGCGGAGCCGGATTTTCGATCCACATATATGGCATCGGATCGTCACATAGTGCTGCGGCGATGAAAAACACAAATTACTCAAATAACGTTCGGGTTCAATCGGTTCCAGAGGATCCGATCTCCACTCGCGCTTGCTTCTTCTCCTTCAAACCCGTTGCCTCGCGGATTCCATTCGTAACGGAACAGTGTATCTGACTGCAAGCGGGGACTTGCGGCTTGCGGCCAACCGGGTCTGCTGGCCCGCGCAACAGGCGCTCGAAACCGCCCTGATCCGGGCCGTAGAGGGTATGGGGTATACGGTGGACCACCGAATGTTTCGCAATCGTACGGAGAAAGGTTGTTTTTCCAGAGTGAAAATCATATCTATGCATTTATTGCATAGATATTATACGTTCTATGCAAAAATTGCATAATTCAAATGACGCCCTTAAAAAAGGGAACGCATGCAGGCTCACAGATGGTGCGAAGCGCTGCTTTACACCCGACGAGGTAAAAACGCTTGCACAATTTCGAATCCGGCTCGCCAGGCTTTACCGTCCTGCCCGATCCGCGGCGCCTACCGCAGCAGATCTTCGATATCCATCTGCTCGATATCTCCGGCCAGGTCTTCGGCTCGCCGGCGCACCAGGGCGAGAATGGCGGAGTGGGGTATGATGAGATAATCCCGCCCGTTAAACTTGATCTCGACCGCTTCCTTCTTGAGAAAGAAGGCCTGATCGCCCGGTTGCGCCTGCAAGGGCAGGTAGCGCACCGAATCGCGGTCGGTGCTCCAGGGTTCTCCCGTATAATCGGGATTGGGCATCACATAGCCCGGGCCGACCTGCTCGACCCTGCCTATCCGCACATCCTGGCGTTCGGCCACGGACGCCGGAAGCACCAGTCCGGCTTCCGTTTGCGTTTCGCCCTCCTGGGGAGAGATGAGGACGCGATCTCCTGCGACAATCAGTTCACTCATAACGAAGCAAGTATGCGCGTTACGACATATCGTTCCGCCCGGTATGCTTAGGTATGCGGCGCCGCTTTGTCTCGAGGGGCTCAGCGCCTGCCCATCCGCCGGAGTTCCTTCGCATACCGGTTCAGGACCCTGTCCCGGTCGTAAAACGCCGCCCGCTTTGCGGCGTTTTCCTTCCATACGGCATACTCGTCC
>JANQSQ010000197.1 GCA_028283985.1 Rhodothermales bacterium
TGATATCGTCGGATACCACAGCGGCAAGATATACTTTTGCACCCTCAGGATCCGGAGCGCCCAACACCGCCACGGAAGATTCGCCCATGCGCTCACGCATCGTTTCCGCCAGGCTGCGCAACATATCCATCGGCGCCGGTTCCACCCGGCCCGTTATTACCCGAACCCCTTCGACCTCACGCGCCTTCTCAATAAAATCCTCCAATTGACCGGCAAGCTCCTGCTCCCGGCGCCTCTCCACTTCGCGCCGGAGGCGTTTATTCTCAGCCACGAGCCGGGAAATCTCCTCCGAGGCCGAACGCTGTACAGAGCCAAGTTGCTCCCGGACCCCCGCCAACTCTTTCCGTTCCTGTTCGATTACACCCAGCGCCTGCTCGCCAACCACAGCCTCCAGACGCCGTATTCCTGCTGCAACCGATCCCTCCGACAAAAAACGAAAAACACCCAACTCGCCCGTGGCGCGGACATGCGTGCCGCCGCACAATTCAACGGACAAGGCCGGATCGAACGTAACGATGCGTACGCGATCGTCGTATTTCTCTCCAAAGAGCGCTATGGCGCCCCGAGCCTGCGCCTCCGCCATCGGCACATCGAATTCGATACGCGCGGGCACATCACGCTGGATTACCTCGTTGATTCTCGCCTGTACGGCCTCCAGCATTTCCGGCGCCACGCGCTCATAGTGGCTAAAGTCGAAACGCAATCGGTCGGGAGCCACGAGCGATCCCCGTTGCTGTACATGCTCGCCCAGCACCTCGCGCAGCACCGCATGAAGCAAATGTGTCGCAGTATGGTGTTTTGCGATGCGGAGTCTCCGATCCGCATCCACCGCCGCATGCACCGGCGCAGAGGGGTCGTCCGGCAAGCGGTCGACGCAATGCACGATGCGGTGCTGGTGTTTTTTCGTATCCAGCACCCGGATCTGCTCCCCCCCTACATCCAGTATGCCCGTATCTCCTACCTGCCCGCCGCTTTCTCCATAAAAAGGGGTACGATCAAGTACGATTTCACACCGTACACGAGCGGCCTGACGGGCTCCTTTTTCTTCATCTTTACCGTTCACTTCCAGCGAAACAACGCGCATCGCAGCAATGCGGACATCCGTTGCTTCCAGGGAAGTGTACCCGGCGAACAGCGAATCCCCGGGCACTAACTCATCCCCCGATACGAATATCTGCCATGCTTCTTCCGTATCCGCGGCCATCCGGAACGAGGCGCCCGCACGGGCACGTTCCTTCTGCATCTCCATGAGTTCCTCGTACCGCGCAATATCCTCGTCATGCACCACAAGGCCCTTCTCGCGCGCCATGAGTTGCGTCAGGTCCACAGGAAACCCGTACGTATCATGCAGCAGAAAAACGATCTCTCCGGGAATGCGTCCGCTCGTTGCCGCAAAGATGAATACCCTGTATGCCTCGTATCCCGGTCTTTTTCCGAACGCCTTCTGAAGGATGTCCAGCATCTTCCGGTCAGAACCCAGTAAACTGAGCACTTTCTGCGCAACGGACTTCGTTTCCCTGACTCGACGGTACCCCTTGCCGGAATAGTCCGTCCTCGCCCTGCTGTTTACCGTATGGATGGATACCCCCTCTCGGGCTGCTACTTCCTGGACTGCATGTTCCGACTCCTTGATGGCATCGGCCAATGCCTTGACATGGTTCGCGATGTACTCGAAGAAGTCGATGCCCGTACCGAGCGTTCGCAGGAAGTGCTCCTCTTCGGCCCGCGTGACGCGTTCTATATGCTCCCGGTGGGTGCGCAATTCCGGGAAAGAATCGCCCATTTTTTCGGCGAGCGGCAGGATGAGCCGGTGAACGAACGGCTCCCTCATCCCTAACGCCTGATAGCCGAATCGCACAGCCCGGCGCAGAATACGCCGAATCACATAGGAACGCCCCACATTGCCGGGAGACACTCCGTCAGCTATGGCGAAAGCGATCGTGCGCACATGGTCGGCCACGACACGCATCGCTACGCGGCACCGCTCGCGTTCCGCCTCGTCGGCAATATCGATGTCGTCGTAGGATACAATCTCCTCGCGGGGCGACAACGCCGCCATGCCGGCAAGAAGCGGTGCAAACAAATCCGTATCGTAATTCGACTGTTTCCCCTGCAGCACCGCCACCAACCTCTCGAGTCCCAGTCCTGTATCCACATGTCGGGCCGCAAGCGGCTCGAGCGACCCGTTAGCCAGCGCGTTGTACTGGATGAACACGAGGTTCCACAGTTCTATCACCTCCGGGTGATCTGTGTTGACCAGTTCCTTGCCGGGCACGGCCCGACGCGCCTTCTCCGAACGCAGATCGATATGGATTTCCGAGCAGGGTCCGCATGGTCCCTCGTCACCCATCATCCAGAAATTGTCTTTCGAACTTCCGTAGAGGATGTGATCCGGAGCGATATCCGTTTCGGATTCCCACAGGGCGGCCGCCTCCGAGTCGGGCGGCAGATTCAATGCATCGTCGCCCTCGTGCACCGTAGCATACAGCCGATCCGGGGCCAGCCCGAATACGTCCACGAGTAATTCCCAGGCCCACCCGATGGCTTCCTTCTTGAAATAGTCGCCGAACGACCAGTTGCCGAGCATCTCGAAAAACGTATGGTGGTACGTATCGAGGCCCACCTCTTCGAGATCGTTGTGCTTTCCGGATACCCGGAGACATTTCTGGGTGTCCGCTGCACGCCGGTAGTCCCGCTCGCCTGTTCCGAGAAAAACATTCTTGAACTGGTTCATCCCGGCATTCGTGAAGAGCAGGGTGGGATCCCCATGCGGCGCCAGCGAATCGCTCGGCACGATCTCATGCCCTCGATCCTTAAAAAAATCGAGGAAAGCGCTACGGATATCGTTGGAGGAAAGCAGGTCGGGCATGACAGAGCAGGCGAAGGACGCCATGCATTGGCAGTTCACGAATCGCAAATGAACGAAGGGAAAGGCGCAATGTGCCCAAACCCGCACATGAGGGCCTGTTACCACTATGCAGAAACCCTGCCGCGTTTCCGCGCCTGGACAATATCGCTGGGCACCCCGCGCGATACATACGGATTGTCCGGCACATAAAAACGCCAGGGCAACTCGGCGCCGCGAGTGATACCGATACGGCAAGACGTCTCGACGGCAGGACGGCCTGTGGCGCCGGATTCTATCACATACAGGGGCGGCTTCGTAACGGAAGTATTGTGCAGGGCGCCGGCGATAGCAAAAGCCTGGGCCAGTTTTCCGGGGCCGTTCGCAAGATCAATGTCCTTGCGCGCCGATACCCGCCGTTCGTACATGGACGCAATGCCTTCAAGGGGTTCCACGGCGCGCAGAAGCACGCCACCGCCGATCCCTTCCTGCTCCGTCACCACATTCATCAGCCAGTGTACTCCATAGGTCAGGTATACATAGGCGGTGCCGGGCTTGCCGAACAGGTCGCGTCCGCGGCCTTCCGGCTTGAGTAACCCGGTTTTTCTGTCAAGAATACCCCATCCATGGAATGCAGGATCGTCCTGCGTATAGGCTTCGGTTTCCACGATACGACCGGAGAGTTCCGTACCGTCGTCCAGTACGCGCACAAGATGCTTGCCGATCAGGTCGCGGGCTACCTCGAGCGTGGGCCGTTCGTAAAAATTTTCCGTCAGTATGTGCATTTTCGGTGTAACTCCTGACCGAATGTCCCGTAATCAAGGTAAACGCCCGCTAATGTTCCAGGGCCTGTTAATACTATGCAGCAATCCGGTGAAAAAAATCCTGCACCGTGCATACACCGAAAACGATGCGACACAGCGGCGTATACCGCCTTTTCAAACGTCCGCCCCCAAATAATATAGGGGTTGCTTTATAGCGCGTTTCCCGATCTTCCCGTAACAAAACGCAGATTCCCATGCATTCCGCATTCCGTATAGCAGGCATCGGCGCCGGCGCATTGCTGCTTCTTGCCGTGACCGGAGCCACGTTGTTCCACCATGCCGAATTCGCCCCGCGCACCGGCCCGAACAGCCCGGACCGGATCGGCGACCGGGCTGAAGAAGAAATGTTCAACGAGACATTCTCCGTGCAGCCTGGAGAACAATTGCTGGTGGATGTGATCCACAGCGACATCCATATCGAAAAAAGCAAGGGAAGCGAGGCGCGCATTCGCATCACGCTTGAAGGCAGGGAAATAAATGACCAGGCACGCGACTTCTTCGAGTACCTGAACTTCGAGGTGGGACAAACGGACGGGAAACTGTTTGTCCGTACGGACCCGGACGGCAACTGGAGCTGGCGACGAAGTGGCTGGCGTATGCGCGCAGGCGTCCATGTGTATATTTCCGTGCCGGAGATGTTTGACGCCAAAATGGATGTAGCCCATGGCGATGTGGACATCGATGCGCTGAAAGGCGCCCTGAACGTAGATCTTGCCCATGGAGACCTGGATGCCGGATCGCTAAGCGGTTCCTCATTGTCCATGGACATAGCGCACGGTGATGTGCAAACCAGCCAACTGGGTAGCGAGCGTATCCGATTGAACTTGCAGCATGGCGATCTGTCCACACATCGCATCGACGCGACCGATGTCGAGCTGTCTGCAGCGCATGGCGATCTCGATATAGACTACGCGACCGCAAAAACCATCCGTATCCGTGCGGCGCACGGCGATCTGGACATGAACCACGTTACTGCCGGGAAAATCGATGTGGAAACGGCCCACGGAGACATAGACGTCCATGAAATGGACGGCTATCCGCGCATGGAAGTGCGGCATGGAGACATCAGCCTGCATTTTGTCCAGGCGACGGGCGGCGAATTCAGCGCTGCCCATGGAGATATCGATTTGTCTGCTCCGGCGCTTGCAGCGCTCGATGTCGATTTCAATGCCTCCGACATCTCGATGGACAATACCTTTCGTTTCGAGGGGGTACGCAAGGAAAAAGAAGTACAGGGACGCGTGAATGGAGGTGGCCCCGAACTGCATGCCCGGGCATCGCATGGGGAAGTTGCTCTCCGGACGAGGTAGGCGGGACACAAGCACCGCCTCAAGAGGAAAAGCAGGTCCTGGTAACGGTAGGCGTCAGGAATAACGCACCGGCACTGTAAGGACGATGATCGTCAGGCGGCTCACGCCAACCAGGTCGCCGGCGACATTTTCGACGCGAATCTCCCATACCTGGGTGATTCCTCCAATGTGCAGAGGCCGTGCCGTTCCCGTAACCTTGCCGGGGGCAGCGACTCGCCGGATATGATTTACGGAGATATCGAGCCCCAGGCAACGCTTCCTGGACCGATCCACGCACAGATGTGCCGCTACGCTCCCAAGCGTTTCCGCAAAGGCGGCAGATGCGCCTCCATGCATGATGCCCTGGGGCTGCATGGTGCGTTCGTCGATGGGCATCGTGCCGCGCAGGAAATCAGGGCCGATCTCGGTATACTCGATGCCAAGATGCGAGGCCATCGTACCGGCGGTTATTTCGGAGAGTGCATCCGGATCGGGCTCACCGAACCAGATAGGCGTCGCAGCGGGCTCCTGTGAGGATGGTTTACTCATCGTTTTCCTGTCGTCGAAATCTGTACAGCAAATATCCCGTGCGATGGTCCGATACACCGGCAATCTTCGAACCTGACCGGCCTGGATCCACAACGGGCTGCATGGACATAGTGGATTCTACCAGCCAGGCTACTTCCGCATGAAACCTTTCGGCAAGGATATGGAGCGGAAGACGGGACTCGAACCCGCGACCTTTTGCATGGCAAGCAAATGCTCTACCAACTGAGCTACTTCCGCATATACACCATTCAGGCACGACAATCGCTCCGGAAAACGAAGCGGCGTATGCAAACGTAACGCACATACCCAGGTTCCCTGTAACAGCCCGGCGCGGCAAAGGAAAAACCCCGGAAAAGTAAAACAAATCACGGAAGCAAAGCAGGCGCCGTAGTTAGGGCCTGTTACCACCATGCAGCGGCGCTCTGCGGGGCCTGTTTTCCCGCCAGGCCCTAGCCTGCAACCACTCCGGCAACTGCCCGTTTGGCAAGACGCCCCTGCCTGACAAGCAATTCGGCATTCAGCACAGCCCCTCCCGCGGCGCCTCGGATCGTGTTGTGAGAAAGTACGATAAACTTTACATCCAGCACTTCGCAGGAGCGAATGCGCCCGACAGATACCGTCATGCCCCGCCCGAGCCCGACATGGCGGCGAGGCTGGGGAAAGCGCTCGTCCTCAAACACTTCGATGAATCGTGCCGGTGCAGACGGCAGATCGTACCCGGCGATCGGATTATGCCAGGTGCGCAGGGCTTCCTTGACATCTTCCGCATACACCGTGCCGCGAAATTGCACGGAAACAGCTTCAAGGTGCCCCTCAAGAACCGGAACCCGGGTGCATTGGGCGCTCACGCGAAGGGCCGCCGGCTCGATGCGGCCATCCACCAATCGACCCAACAGTTTGGTCGGCTCCGTAACCACCTTGTCTTCCTCGCCACCGATATACGGGACCACATTGCCGAGGGCGTCCAGTGACGACACGCCCGGATAGCCTGCCCCGGAAAGCGCCTGCATGGTGACCACATGTACGGCGTCCACGTCGAAACGGTCAACCAGCGGCTTGAGTGCGCACACCAGGCCCACCGTGCTGCAATTCGGATTCGTGACGATGAAACCGTCTCCACGATCCTGTTGATCGATCAGCGCCGTATGGTCCGGATTGACCTCGGGAATCAGGAGCGGAACGTCCTCCGCCATACGGTAGTTGCGCGCATTCGATATGACAGGATATCCCTCCCGCGCAAACAATGGCTCGATGTCGCCCGCCGCAGATGCATCCAGTCCGGAAAACACGAAGTCGGCCTCAAGGTCCGGCGCGGCCGCCACCACCTCCATATCCGCAATGGCCGGCGGGATAGACATCGACCCGATCCAGTTTGCGGCATCCGCGTACCGCTTGCCTGCGGAACGCTCCGATGCGGCTAATGCCGTAATTTCGAACCAGGGGTGTCCGTCGAGCACTTCAATGAACTTCTGACCCACCGCACCGGTAGCGCCGAGAATACCCACCCTCAGCTTGTCCTTCATATCTCGTACCGACAAATTGCCTTCTTGCATTGCAAAGCCCGCCCGGCATAACCGATTGCGGCGTCGCCCGGACAAACAGCTTATTGGTTACGGCTCCTGCGGACCATCACAGCAATGTACGCCTCAGACGCCAATAAACTTCTCGCTCCGAACCGCGCACGCGCCCGGCGGTTCCGGACGCCGCAATTCCTCCTCCATCCATATGCGAATGAACCGCCCCAATTGTTCAAATTCGATCAGAAAAGCATCGTGTCCATCCGGCGACCGGATGACCTCGAGCCGGGCCCCGGGAATCAGCGAAGCCAGTTCTTCCTGTTCGGCTAACGGATACAGCACATCGGAATCGACGCCGATAACCAGTGCTTTCTTGTCCATGCTGCGCAGTACATCCTCGTACGCGCCACGCCCGCGGGCGACATCGTGCGTATCCATCTGGCGGGTGAGATGCACATAACAGTTGGCGTCGAACCGGTCCACCAGCTTGTCGCCCTGGTAGCGCAGGTAACTCTCGACAGCGAACATATCTTCCGCGCCTTCCTGGGGCCTGCGCCCGAATCGTCTGGTCAACGAACCCGAAGAGCGGTACGTCAGCATGGCGATCATGCGCGCCGTCGCCAGCCCCTGCCGGGGCTGCTCCGTGTACTGCCCGTCGTTCCAGACCGGATCCGCATAGATGGCCTGCCGCTGCGTTTCGCTGAACCCGATACACCACGCGGAATGCCGCCCTCCCACTCCAATCGGTACAATACCGTCCACGAAATCATCCTCAAAGGCCCATTCAAGCGACTGCATACCACCCATGGACCCTCCCAGCGCAAACAGCACCCGGCGTACGCCAAGCGCCTCCAGCACCTGCCGGTGCGCCCGTACCGTGTCACGGATGGTCACGGCCGGAAACCCGGGGCCGTACGGCTCACCGGTCTCGGGATTTTTCGAGACCGGCGAGGCCGAACCGTACGGCGACCCGAGTACATTCAGGCAAACGACAAAGAATCGGTTCGTGTCGAGCGCTCGATCCGGCCCGATGAGCGGTCCCCACCAATCGTCCGCTGCCGAACTGCCCGTCAGGGCATGGCAAACGACGATCACGTTGTCGCCCTGCGCATTCAACCCGCCCCGGGACGACCAGGCGACGGATACGTCCGTCATCGTACGTCCCGAATCGAGCTGCAGCGTCGGAAGCCTGAACACCTCAGCCATGAGTCGATCCGGTTTATTCAGGCGGGAACCGGGTCATTGATTGCAGAGAATGCCTGCGCAAAATCTCCGATGATGTCATCGATGTGTTCGATGCCTACGGAAACCCGCACGAGGTCCGGGGTCACGCCGGCAGCCAACTGCTCCTCTGCAGCCAATTGCTGGTGCGTCGTCGAAGCCGGATGAATGATCAGGGTCTTGGCGTCCCCGACATTCGCCAGATGGCTGGCCAGCTTGACGCTGTTCACGAGCGTCCGACCTGCCTCTACACCTCCCTTGACGCCAAATGCAAGCACCGCGCCGTATCCGTTGTTCAGATACTTGTTCGCAGCCGCATGGTACGGATCGTCTTCCAGTCCCGGATAGCTTACCCAGGTGACGTGCTCCTGACCTTTCAGCCAGCGGGCCAGCGTAAGCGCATTTTCGCAACTCCGGCCTACGCGCAGAGACAGCGTTTCCAGTCCCTGCAGAAGAAGGAACGAGCCGAACGGATTTTGCGCCGGTCCGAGATCGCGCAAACCTTCCACGCGTGCGCGGATGATAAACGCCACATTGACGCCCAGCACGCCCTCGGGCCCGAAAGCCTCCCAGAAATTCAGGCCGTGGTAAGCCGGGGAAGGCTCTGTGAACGTCGGAAAACGGCCATTATCCCAGGGAAACGATCCGCTATCCACGATCACGCCGCCGATGGTCGTGCCATGACCGCCGATCCATTTGGTCGCGCTGGCAACCACAATGTGCGCCCCATAATCGAACGGCCGGGACAGATATCCGGCGGCGCCGAACGTGTTGTCCACGACGATGGGCACGCCGTAGCGCTCGGAAACCTTCGCAATGCGTTCGAAATCAGGGATATTGAACCGGGGATTGCCGATCGTTTCCAGATAAATGGCCTTCGTCCGGTCATCGATCAGTCGCTCGATCGAATCGGCGTCGTCCCCGTCGGCAAAGCGCACATCGATACCCAACCGGGGAAACGTGACTTTGAATTGATTGTAGGTTCCGCCGTACAGAAAGCTGGTCGACACGATGTTGTCGCCGGCTTCTGCGATCGTCGAGATCGCCAGTAACTGCGCAGCCTGACCGCTGGATGTGGCAAGGGCTGCCACACCCCCCTCAAGCGCCGCAATGCGCTGCTCGAGGACATCGTTCGTCGGATTCATGATCCGCGTGTAGATATTGCCGAATTCCTTCAGCGCAAAGAGGTTGGCGCCGTGATCCGCGTCGTTGAACGTGTAGGACGTCGTGGCGTAGATCGGCACAGCGCGGGCGTTCGTAGTAGGGTCGGGCGCCTGCCCTGCATGAAGTTGCAGGGTTTCAAAATGGGGCCCGGCGGCTTGTCCGTTGTTACTCATGATGTTTTGTGATGGTGGTGAGAGTATGGATTACCTGTTAGGGATGTCGAGACGGCTCTTCCCGAAGAGATGGAGGCCGCAGGCGGCGCGGCCTTCGCCAACGAAAGAGGGCATAAAAAAACCCCCTCCGCGTCGACGTGCGGAAGAGGCGAAAGTCCTTGACGGACAGGGAATCTCTCCCGCTCATCTTTCCTCGCGGGCTCCCGTTGCACCGAAGTGCGCCGGAGCGAGGCAGGAATTGGCACCTTTCCCTGTTCGCCGATCTTTAACCGGTCGAACGCGGCGGTTGCCAGGGCTTCAAAGGGCCTGCACCCTCCACCCTTCTGGATGAGCTATCTGAAACATCGTTTCATGGGCTCTGCTACAGAGGGGTTTCAGCGAAGGTTCCCGGATCCTCAAAAATTTTTTGCGGGAAATGAAAACAAGGGAGCCGGAGGCGGTCTCCCGGAGGCCGCATCAGGGCCTGTTACCACTATGCAGCGGCGCTCTGCGGAGCCTGTTTTTCTGCCAGGCCAGGCGCCGCGAGCGCAGTGTGGCCCAGCCACATAAGCGAGCGGCAACGCCGCATGCAACGCATTGGATCAAATCTCACCTCGACTTCATGGACATCGCTGCCCTCTCACCCTTCCCGTCCGTATCTTTCAACAGGTTCTGTGCCGTAGAGGGGATTCCGCAATACCATTTCCTCTGTAGCATTTTCCTGCTCACCCTCCCCGATCCGACACGATGCCCGGTAAAATCATGGACGGACGCGCCGTTGCTCAAGCCGTCCGTGAAGAAGTTCGCGAAGAAGTAGCGGCATGGACCGCAAGCGGCCATCGCCCCCCTCGACTCGCGGTCGTATTGGTGGGAGACCATCCCGCCTCCGCCTCCTACGTACGAGGTAAAACAAAAGCCTCTGCGGAAGTCGGCGTGGAAAGCGAAACGATCCTCCGGGACGCCGATATATCCGAACAGTCCCTGCTCGAACTTATCCGCGCGCTGAATGCAAACGACAGCGTAGACGGCATCCTCGTGCAGTTACCGCTCCCCGGGCATATCTCCGAAAAACGGGTCATCCATACGATCGATCCGGCGAAAGATGTCGACGGATTTCATCCCGAGAACGTAGGGCGCCTGCTGATCGGCGACCCGGCGTTCGTGTCTGCCACCCCGGCGGGTGTCATGGAATTGCTTGCCCGTGCGAAGATCGACATTCCCGGTAAACGGGCCGCCATCGTCGGACGATCGAACATTGTGGGGAAGCCCCTGGCGGCGCTTCTGATGCAGCGCGGAACGGACGCCACCGTGACCGTGTGCCACAGCCGGACGAAAGACCTTGAAAACATAACGCGACAGGCCGATATCCTCGTGGCGGCCATGGGTCGCCCCGGGTTTATCACGCAGGATATGGTTAAACCCGGCGCTACGGTCATCGATGTGGGTATCAACCGGGTCGACGACCCGTCTCGAGAGCGAGGCTATCGCCTCGTGGGAGACGTGGATTTTGACGGCGTGGCGGAGCAGGCGGGGCATATCACCCCCGTGCCCGGAGGAGGAGGTCCCATGACCAT
>JANQSQ010000214.1 GCA_028283985.1 Rhodothermales bacterium
TTCTTCGCTCCCCTGCAAATGGATCGTACGGTGCACATGTGTCAGGGAGTCCCCGGGCGCCAGCGCCACAGCCGGGGAAGAGCTCTCGAGTTCATAGAAGGGGCCGAGTGGTTCAGCACCCGGCTCGGGCGGGCCGTCGTTGTAACTGTTTATGATATCGCCTGCGTAGGGGGCCTCCTGGATTTCCCACATCGAGTTTACATAGTCCGTTGCCGTCTCCGACATCGTATATTGCACCAGCGTGAGCACGCGGTTGTCCGCATCGTAGCTCCCGAACACAGGCTTGCTGCGCTTGCTGGTCAGGCCGATCTTGCTGCGATATTTTCCGTCGCCGCTGAAGTAGATCACATCGTCCTCGATGATCAGCCGCTCCGGAGGCGGTTCGCCAAAATAGGCTGCGTTGACGATAGGGCCCAGTACCTCCTCGTCACCGGACTGATACGGAATCACGACTGTGGTCGCCGGAGAGGGGGTGAACATGCCGAGAATCCAGATCGACAAGAGGCCTCCTTCTTTGGTCCAGGCCTCATCACCCACGTTCGTGATACTGTTGACGGATTCGAAGGCGACAACCTGGACGACGGGATCCAGCGCGACGCCCAACCCCTCGGCGACCTCGGTCCTGCCTGACAGCCGAACCTCACGGTCCACCTCAAGATCGAACGTCGTGCCGGAATAGTTTGTCAGGCGCATTGCTTTCTCGAAGACAATCCGGTCGCGCTCCTGTACCGCCACGGGGAACGGATCCCAGTCTATGGCGGCAGGCACATACCAGTGTTCCATTTCGAACGGGTCGCCTCCCTGGAAAAAGATGGAGAACTGCCCGCCTTCGGGCCCCAACCAGAAGCGATCTTCGCCCCCAAACACATTGATGTGTTCCTGCCGCTCGCCCGAGGCAATAAGCTCCCGATTGATCCAGCCGTAGCTCATTCCACTGCTACCGGCAGCAGTACTCGTCAGGACACGTCCTTGCATGGCCGGGCTGACTACGACCTGGGCCTGCCCTGCTTCATCAGACAACACGACCACTTCGGTATGCTCGTTGAGAAAAGCAAGATCTTCCCCAAAGGTCGCGGTCTCCGTCACGGTGTTTTCCATCTCATCATCCGACCGGTTGCAGGATGTCGACAGTACTGCAAGTAGTATGCTTCCCATAATGACCTTCTTCATAGGTAATCCCCCTTTTCGTCAAAAAACCAGCATGTTTTCCGTATTTACGCACAAAAGTTCCTAAAGTCAGCCGTCTTTTCACCATGCACGTCGGACGGCGCCACTCGGATGATACGATGAAAAACACCAAACAGGTAATACTCCCCCTACCCCGCGCACCCGCCAAGGGACGTATGCATCTTATCGCCGCGCCTGTCATGGACGAATTTCCAGCGGATAACGGGCCAGTTCCGCCGAAATCTGTCCAATCAACCCGAACCATCTCTCTACCCCGCCCTCGCAATCGCCGCAAAGTCCTCCCCCTTCAGGCTGGCGCCGCCGATCAGTCCGCCGTCCACATCCGTCTGCCCGAACAGCTCGGCGGCGTTGCCCGGTTTGACGCTTCCTCCGTACAGAATATGCAGGGCGCGGGCCGTTTGGGGGCCGAATTGTTCGTTCAGCCGCACCCGGATGAAGGCATGCATTTCCTGCGCCTGATCGGGCGTGGCCGTTTCGCCCGTACCGATCGCCCAGACCGGTTCGTAGGCGATCGCCAGTCGATCCGGACTACCCGGCGCCGCGCCGCGGAGACTGTGCGCCAGTTGCCGGCCCACGACCTCTTCGGCCTTACCCGCCTTGCGTTCTTCCAGCGTTTCGCCCACGCACACGATCGGCACAAGACCGTGGGCATGCGCTTGTCCGATTTTCGCGCATACTCCCTCGTCCGTCTCCCCAAAGAACTGCCGGCGCTCGGAGTGCCCCAGAATCACATACCGGCACCCCGCCGACGTCAGCATTGGAGCCGACACCTCGCCGGTAAAGGCGCCCGCATCCTGCGCATGCATATTCTGGGCCCCAAGACCTACCGGCGTACCGGCAATCTCCGCGGCCACAGCGGACAGGCTCACGAAAGGCGGACACACGACGACCGTTACATCCCCGGGGTCTCCCACCGAATCCACGACATCGCGCGCAAGGGCGCGCGCCGCATCAATATCCGTGTGCATTTTCCAGTTACCGGCAACAAGCATGAGATTTAGCGTATGGTTGGATGAAAACGAAAAGAGCAAAAGATCGGCGCGAAAATCCCGCCGGGCGCAGTGCAGTAGGCGAGAATCTACTCGCGGCGGGCTTCAAGACCCTCGAGCAGCAGTTTGCGCACGAGTTTGGGGTCGGGCGACCCCTCGAAGCGCCGCATCGCCTGCCCGATGAAATACCCGATGAGGCCCTCCTTCCCTCCAAGATACGCCGCCACTTGCTGCGGGTGATCGTCCAGCACGCTTTCCACGACGGGCGCAAGGGAAGTCACGTCGGACACCTGGATGAGGTCCTGTTCCTCCGCAATGACCTCCGGGACCTCTTCCCGTTCGAGCATGACTTCGAAAATT
>JANQSQ010000176.1 GCA_028283985.1 Rhodothermales bacterium
TCGTCCGTGAGGCGTTCCGGCGTCCATACATGCACCCGCACCATTTCGTCGCCGCGCCGCGTACTCTGCAACTCGGGCAACCCTTTCCCCCGCATGCGCAGGATCCTGCCCGACTGGATACCGGGGTCGATCTGAAGACGCGCCCGCCCCGTTAACGTGGGCACATCCACCGTGACGCCAAGCGCCGCCTCGGGAAACGAAATGTAGAGATCATGGAAAAGATCCAGGCCGTCCCGCGTGAAATGCTCATGGGGCGTTTCCTTGATCTCGACGCGCAACGCACCCGCCGGACCTCCTCGTATTCCTGCATTGCCCACCCCGCGCAACGTCAGGTAATTTCCTTCAAGCACGCCCTGCGGCACATTGATGGAAATGGTTTCCTCGCCTTTCAGGCGGCCTTCGCCGCCGCACGCCGTACAGGGAGTGCGCACCACCCGCCCTTCGCCCCGGCAAGCCGGACAGGGTTGCACATTGATGAACTGTCCGAACACCGAGCGGGAAACCTGCCGGATTTCCCCTGCGCCTTTGCATGTGGAGCACGTGGCATAGCCCGCCTCGCCCGCCTCGGCGCCTGTGCCGCTGCACGGTTCGCAAGCAAGAAACTTGCGCACCTTGATTTTTTTCTCGGTCCCCTCACTGATTTCCTCAAGCGTAAGGGGAAGCGTGATGCGCAGATCGCTGCCTGCGCGCCCGCCGTGCCGTCTCCGATCCCGGCGCTGTCCGGTGAACATTTCGTCGAAGATCGTCCCCGATCCGCCGAAAATGTCGCTGAACGCGCTGAATATGTCGTTGACGTCATGAAAACCGGTGGCGCCGGCGCCCCCGTTGCCACGTACGCCCGCATGGCCGAACCGGTCGTATTGCCCCCGTTTCTGCGGATCGGACAATACCTCGTAGGCCTGGGCTACTTCCTTGAACTTCTGTTCGGCCTCGGGATTGTCGGGGTTCCGGTCGGGATGGTACTTGAGCGCCTGATCCCGGAAGGCCCGCTTCAGCGTTTCCGCATCCGCATTGTGATCGACGCCGAGTATTTCGTAGTAATCGGTCATGGAAAGGGGTCAGGAGCGGACGCGGGCGGGGTATACCGTGAAACGAGCAAGCGGTGTGGAAAAAACAGACAGGACGTTATGCCGGCATGTTCCTGCTCGTCGTGCAAAGAGGCCCCGCAAAAATCCTGCCGCATCTCCCAAAAACGGGCAAATCTGTCAAGGTGGCAGAATATCCTTAAATACACACAGGAAAACGAGCGGAGGCGGTTGCCAGGGGTGAACAGTATATGGGGGGTGTGGCGGGACAAAGACAGGGTATGCACAAAACAACGATGGAAAGATGATGCGGCGGGTATCCGAAACCCGCGGAGCCGCCGCCGCATAGTGTTAACAGGCCCTAGGCGGACACCACGACCTTGCTGTGACGAAGAATGCGGTCGCCCATGCGATACCCTTTCTGCGCCTCGCCCACGACGATACCGGGCGCCGTCCCTTCGACTTCCTGCTGCATCACTGCCTCGTGCAACTCCTCGTCGAACGGTTCCCCAAGCGCCTCGATAGGCTCGACCTGTTCTTTCGCCAGTTCGTCCATGATCTTCCGGTGCACCAGCTCGAATCCTTCCTTCAGCGCATAATACACCGGGCCGGGTTTTTCCTCCTGCTGCGCCTCCACCTGCTCGGCGGCTTCCAGAGAACGTCCGAAATCGTCCAGTACATCCAGAAACCGCTGGATCACAAGGCGTTTTCCAAGACCCGTCAGGATGACTTTTTCTTCCTCGGTCCGGCGCCGGTAATTCCTGAATTCGGCTTCCTTACGCAAAAACCGGTCTTCCGCGGCTTCGAGACGCTCGCGCAATTCTTCGACAACGGCGACAAGCGCTTCGGGGGTCTGTTCCTCCGGGGCAGGTATTTCCTCCACGGATGCTTTTCCGGCCTCGCCGGATCCTTCCGTTTCGGGCGGCAAACCGCCGTCTCCCGCCGGTTCCTCCACAGTATGCTTGTTGTTCTGGTTCAAGATATATCGCGACTGCTCTTTGAGGGATTTCCTTCTCTTATGCACGAAGCACATAAGAACGCAAAAGGGAAAAGGATGTTTGCAGGAGTCTGATTTGCTATGGGCGGGAGGCGGACGACGAACACGACAGATGGAAAACAAACGAAAAAAGCGCTGTAAATGGTCTACAGAAAAAAATATGGCGGGCCATGCACAGCAGCCATTGGGCGACGGGTGGCGGGCGGCGGGTAGTGAATAATGAGCGGCGGGCGGTGGATAGTGGATAATGAGCGGCGGGCGGGATAGCGGGCGGCAACAGGCGATCGACCCGACAATCCATCACCCGGAAACGCCCCACACCATGGTAGCGCCGATGTGGCCGGCCCAGGCAACCAGCGCCGCCGCGGCAAGCACCAGAAAACCCGCTCCGAGACGGTACGAAAGACGATCCGGGTTCATGCCCGCAAAACGGCTGCCTTCGGATTGGCCCGCGCGCCCCATCCAGGTCAGCAATCCCAGCGCCACAGAGACCAGAATGGCCGCGATCAGCGCATACAACGCCATCTGCTCGTGGAGGTCTACCAATTCGTCTACGATAGGAACGCCTTCCGCCTGCTCCTTTATGGAATCGCCCGTAAACCAGGCAAAAAGGGCGCCCGCCATGCCCAATATGCTGAGCAACCACGTGACGCGGCGCCAAAAGGGTGCGCCCCACCCCATCCAGACAAGCGCAGTTATTGCCGCTGCCGTTAGGAGCGCTATGG
>JANQSQ010000257.1 GCA_028283985.1 Rhodothermales bacterium
ACATCCCCGTGAACGACCAGGTGGCGCCCCGGCAGGGACTCGCAGTCACAGCCACGAAACCGGACGGAACGCAGACAACCTTCCAGGCCGTGGTCCGACTCGACACCGACGTCGAGGTTGATTACTACCGGCACGGCGGCATCCTCCACTACGTGCTCCGGGACTACCTGCGGCGCGAGCAAGTAGAGGCGTGAGGGGTGATCTTATCGAGGTCGGGCAGCAGCGAAACGATGCGGGCCCGCCTGATCACAAGACGGAGACCCCAAGTGTCGGGTAATTACTAAACTTGTACATAAAATTCATATCTCAACAAAATCAGAAAACCACTTTCGTCCAAAAGATCGCAAGCTATCCTCCGCACACACAATTGTTAAGCTAGAGCCTATGGGTTGATCCTTTAGCCTGGTAAACATCACATAAAAAAGGCATTTTTGTTCCTCATTTTGATCGTTAAGAGAAAAAGATTGGAAAAAAACCAATAAATGATTGGTTTCCCATCCCTTGTAACTATGGCCTGTGGATGCTTTCATGTTCGGCGCTCCTTTATAAAAACGCATTTTCTTTCTACGAGAATTATTCTCATCCTCATCGAATATATTTAAGACATTGATACCAAGTTTTTTTCTGATTTTTTCAACTAACACCTCTCCCATAGAGTGATCCTGTACCAGAATAGTAAAATCAGAAAAAGAGGCAAAATCAGAAACAGCAGTCATTTGTTTCTCCAGTTCATCAACTATATTCAATACAAGATCATCATCGGAGTTCTTTCCCGAAACAATCTGTAACCATCGCAGGCGCGGTGGCACCCGTTTCTGATCAAAAAGATCAGGACCAGCAGGATCGGGAAGTACAACTTCTTCCCCTTGCATGAAATTATCGGCATAATCCTGTGCAATTGGTATCAACTCACGAGCTAACCTATATCCATGCTTCAAAGACATAGGTCTGCCAGAAAAACCTGCGCCCTCCATTGCTTTTTCGGTCCATACCCGAGCGCGCCCATAAATGTTCTGTGTCTTGTCATAAGCCAAAAATCTCTCTCCTTCACCCTTAACGGAAGATGCAAGGGTATTCCACCAGCTCAAATATAAATCTTGTCCCTCATCAACAACTATAGCATCATATTCCTGTAGACGACTTTCTCGGTTATTGTAGGCCTCAATAATTTCCTCACACCGACTATTCCACCAATTCTCTTTTCTTTCATAATCTTCATTTTGTTCATTAAAATTGTTTTTTTCGAAGGCTCCGATACTATCATATATCCATCCATGAAAGTGCTTTATTTTAATAAAATGCCACGCTTTTATTCGCAATCCGACATTCTGTCCACATTCTTGCCGTAAATGTCGTGCAATGGCATCTCTTAGCCAATTCACCATTGTAATGTTGTAACAAGACACAAGTACATATTTTTCTTGCATAGCCAAGAGCGCAGCCTTCCTTGCCACTACTTCACTCTTACCTGATCCTGCAGGCCCCTGTACTCGACGATAACCTGTCCTAGTTCTACCTTCGGATGCTCTAAGTTGATCAGCATCAAGCTTTATAGGTTGATACTGTTCCCGCGCACTGTCAGGTTCACGCAGCCACCCGCGAAATACACGACAAGCATTCTCCGAAATTGCCTTGCTCTCTCTGTTTCGGTTAGCCAAAGGAAATAATATGTGCAAATATCCATTAGTCAATGTGTCAGAGCCTGCCACCGTATATATTTTTGAATACTTGCGCTCTTCATCATCCTGAAGAGATTTAATCAATTCTATAATCTCGTTTCGTTCAATACTTGGAAAAACCAAGGAACATCCTATAATACCGTATCCTTTTGGGGCAAGAAGATCGGGGCAGTATAAATTCATAACGGCTTCCTTGTAAGATCGAATTTTTACAACCGGATTATCTCTACGATCTTCTTTTCTTGTTCTTTTATTGACTGCCCATAATTTTCCATCACGTTCACGATATTCGAACTTATTGAAATTCAAATTCCAGTCCTTTACCTCAATAATGCCAATTCCTACTTTGGGATTAAGGACTATAAAGTCGGGATTATGCCCATTTAAAGGAGGTTGAATATATATTTCCCATTCAATGGGCAAGTATTTTTCTAAAAAATTTAATACCTTTTTTTCACCATCGTTCAATGGAGTCGGTAAATGACCCAGTCGATCTTTCGATGGTTCGATAATCCGCTTCATATCCTGAAAATCGTGCTTCTATTATCCCTTTCCATAAAATATTTCTTCAAAGTATGCATGTCAAATGCCGCTTTGTCGGGATACCCAACCTCATCGCAACAGCTCTAACCGATCCAAACTCTGATGGAAAATAACCTATTCAATGCCCACGAAAACCTACTACGCCTCACCCGATAGTATCCGCCATACGCGCTGATAGCCAGCACCATCCAGCGGAGTGTCAGCAGGACGAACACGGTCCCAATCCGGAGCCTTCATGCCTCTGAGAAAGTCTCGTGCATGACCAATGGAATACCGGCCTTTGTCGTCGGATACAGTCTCGCGGTATAAATCGCCGACCTTCACAGCCACGCTTCGAGGCACTGAGTTCATGCGCATCAGAACCCCCTCCTCTGATCGTACCCCATGGTAAATCATAGCAGGCAGAACTTCCATGCGACGCCGATCACTATCGGGGATATCCTTATTTGCTCCCTCCATTGCGCTAAGAGCAGAGATACCCCAAGTACCACCGTTGGCGATAGCCCTATAGATAGCCCGACAGGTATCAGTTAGCGCTCTTGTGTCGGCGGAATCCTTGGAACCACTGAAATATCGAGCGGCAATTTCCTTGATTTTCTTCCCATTGACCCAGTCTCGAGTGATATCCGACAACGCACTCTGCCCACGCCCTCCGCCAATGATATCCGTGAATTGACGTTCCAGTTGCGGTACTTGCAGCATAACCCCGAAGATATCCGCAATCCTGCCAGCCTCCCCAAATAGGCTGTCCGGGATCCAGTCGTCAGGTTGTAATCTGTTCTCCAGTGTATGCAACCCCTTCATAGCCTCACGCACACCCTCCGGAGAAAAACCGGTAGCATCGGCAAGAGTTACCATACCTGATGGCATTTCGGCAATCTCCTGAGCATAGTCTCGAGTAGCTTGTAAAAGCACATCGGCATGTCCCTTCCGGTCGGCATCGGTACGAAGAATCGTGTAGCCATAGGTAGAGCGCAACAATTGCTCGGAATCCGCAAGCACAGCGTCCAAATTCTTCTTCTCCGCCCATAGATGTGCTACATAACAACGAAAATCCTCCCACTGATCTTTCCAAAGTACACCAGAAAGATCAGCTAACTCACCCTTCTCGGCAAGATCGTCAAGAAGAGTAACCAATCTCGATACGAGTGCCCCGGTCCTCTGGCTAACAAACTCAATTATTTCTTCTCGATTCTGCCCTTCCGCAAGGCCGACAACACCCACGCTGTCGTGTCCAATGCGTCCGGCCCGGCC
Source organism: Rhodothermales bacterium (assembly GCA_028283985.1). Lineage (GTDB taxonomy): Bacteria > Bacteroidota > Rhodothermia > Rhodothermales > VXPQ01 > VXPQ01. The sequence continues at coordinate 3,477 of JANQSQ010000257.1, forward strand.
AGCCAGATTCCAGAATTCTCGGGGGGTCATCTCGACTTGCCCATACTGACCGGGGAAATGTCTCGACGCCAGAAATACGGATGAAACAGGAAAATCAATCCCCTGCGCCACAGTTGTAGTCGAACACAATACCCTCAAACGCCCATTCTCCGCAAGCCATTCCATGAGCGCACGGGTCTCGTCCGACAAACCGGCATGATGCACTCCTATGCCATGATCCAGCATACCAACCAATTCGAAGTTGTCCGCTATCTCGGTTCGCAAGAAGTCCTGAACCAGCCTCGTGTCCGCATCGGGATCCTCTATAACCGGCATTGACTTTTGCAGCACTCGAGCCATTGCCCAAACCGAACTGATTCGATTAGCAACGGCAATGCTTGTCCCTCGTTGAGACATAATGGAGGCCATAGCACCTGCCTGGAGCCCCAAATTGCGTTGCTCGTCCTGCCTGTCCTGCCTACCAAGCACTTTACTCTTGGGAATGTCAATCGGCCTGCATCCACCAACGCGGTGCGTGCCTCTCAAATGCATTGCTTTGGGAGTTACTGTCAGCGTCTCGAATTTAAGACACCATCCCGCCCGTTCCGATTCATCCGGCACTGCTCGATAAAGGCCCAGTATTCTCTCGTTAGGTCTCCATGCCGTTGAACCCAAGCTGATCGCCTTACCCGCATCCACGTCATCAGCGAGCCACTTCGCTACATCGTCGGTTTCTTCGACAAATGGCATGAGCAAGAGAAAATGAGCATCCGGACAGTCCCGTTTGACGGTGGCCAAAAAGAGCTCGATTCTTAATCCGCGGCCAGTAGCCTCCATGTTGTGGGCTTCGTCCATAACGAGAAGCGCCAGTGGTCTTGAAATTCTCTTATTGCGAATCGCCAGCGATAGCTTTTCCGGCGTTGCAATCAGCACATCGAAAGCATTCTCCTCCGCTCTTAAGAGTTCGTCCTCGAATGCATCCACCTCAACTGCCGATGTCAACTGCTCTATCCGAATCCTGATGGGTTCAAAATCCCGGCGCAAGCGGCGGGTGATCTGGGCGCAAAGTGCCCGTGTAGGCGCTACGTAAGCAACCCATCCGCCACTTTCTTTGAACTGGTTGAGAGCCTGAAGAATGCGAAACTGCGCTAAAAGTGTCTTGCCGCCAGAGGTTGGCATCTCCACCACGATCGCCGTCTTGGCCGGATCCAGAAGACCTTCTTCAAGGAGAGCTGCCCTTTGCGGGGGAAGAAGTTGAAACATCGGCTGGTGTTCTCTTCGTCCCAATGATCGGACAAATGCCGATGTCCTGGAATTGACCCGGCGCACGGCCCACCACATCGATATTCTGACCATGGCGTGCCCGGTAGCGTGAAGCCAGCGCAACAGGACATCCAGGCTCGCATCGCCCAGTGCAGTCGCAGCCTTGATGCCAGCCTCGAAGTGTTTATCGAGTTGAACCATCGGGTCAGCCATGTCGCCCTGCAACATGTACCGGGCCAGTATTTCGGTTGCCTTAGCCCAATGATACAAGGCAACCAATCTCAGGGCGATAGCCCTGTTCCCGGCATCGGATCCACCTTCAAACTGCCGTTTCTCGTACTCCCGCTGGTCAACCCGTAGTCCGGCGATGATCTCACGCACCCTGTCGAGATCGTCCCAACCGCCCTTGCGGAAAAGCCTGATCCAGCATTCGAAGAGCCGATACAGCACTCGGGTGTCCCATGGCATATCCGCTACGCTCGGCGAAGCAAGACTATCCGGGTGCTCGTCATACCAACGACGCAGATCGGACCAACGGTCTCCACAATAAGCCAAGGCAGACAGCCTCAACACAAAGAAGATGCGATCGAGATTTTCCTGCGGGACCGGAAAAAGCCGACGAAGTTCAAAGGCTTTATATGATGCGGCAACTGCTTGGTCCCTCAACAATCCGGCCTCCCCCGTCGGACTTGCCAATGCCCCCAGGCCTTCAATGGCAGCCAATTCATAGGCAAACGCAACCCGGTCCAGCAATTCATCCTCGGCCTCATTATTCAGATCATGACGATAGCCCCTGTATCCATCCGCAGTGAAGTCGAAAAAAATTTGACGACCAACGGCTTGGCGCGCCAAACGTTCGTTCATTAATCGTTCCGCCTTATCCAGATCAACCTGGCCAACGGCCGAGATCGCCCAGTGAGAGATCAATGCGCGTAATGATTCCTGCGTAACGCTCATCCTTCATCACCTCCCTGCATGATCGCCAAAACGTCCTTACCCAAATTGTTTATCCGGCCTTGGGGCAGGTATATCCCAAGGAATGTAATATTCATTCCTGAGGGGCAATCAGAGGCAAGTTTTGATACGGGGTTTCTGAGATCGAGGGCATCCGGGGATACGTCACGGATCAATACCCCGTACAATTGAACATCGTTTCTTCCGTTATTCAGGTATCGTCCCACAGCCTGGATGAAACAACCGTGCCATGGAGCATACAGAGAACGAACAGTCAGATACTCGATCAACCCATCTCGAAGGTCAACATTATCGCGCAAGTCCTTTATCTGTTGCCGAAGCCCCGACTCGCCATCCATCACCCGCGGGGGATAAAGCGCCTGCGACGACGTTTTTACCTCACCGAAAACCAGACGGTAACCTTCCCCTTCAATCGCGAAGCCCACAAGATCGGCACCGGGAAGACTCACACCTTGCCGTCGTGCGTCCCGGCGCATCGGCCAAGGAAATATGCACTCCCGCCGGTCTGTCAGATATGCCTCGGCAATGGCCTCGCCAACACGCCAATTTCTCACCCCTTTTGTAGCCAGTTCGTTAATGCGCTCAGTTGCAAACCCCGTTTCGCCCAGCGGCATCAGTGCTTCCCTGATAAGCACCAAACCCGCATCGTCGCGCAGAATGCTTATGACAGAACCAGCCAAGGCATCATCCAATTCGCTGGATGTCCACTTGATGCCGGTTCCAGTGCATGGCTCCTCGCCCAACGCATACGCGATCACACCCTCGGACACCCGCTCTCCAAGCCGAGCGCCATCTTCTGTCCCCATGTTTACAATAATCTTGTGATGCTTAATTATGCGCCCTGCGCATAGTAGTAACATCGGAACACATAAGCAACGCTCGACAGACTATTCTTCCCCCTCCACCCTTCCTCCTTCATATCCTGACATCCGGCGTGGCGCGTTCCGCATCCAGTGCGGCGCGCCCCGTTTCCACCGCTTCCGTGGCGACCTCCTCCAGGTGCTCGAGTTCGGTCTGCCATTCGCCGTAGGCCCGCGAAGCCGACATCCATGCATGGGGAGCGTACAGCCCCCCTGCGGCTTTTCTGGCGCTTCGCTTCAGCCCCTTGACTTTCCGGGTGCCCTCCCGGGCCAATTTCTGCAATTCCAGCATACGATCGGTCCATGCCCGCACATGGTCCTCCGAATGGTATTGCATATCGGCCATGTTGTCGGTTTCCGAAGCAATGTTCGCGGAGAATTTGCGCGTGTTTTCGGCGGCGAGTCGGGCTATCCGCTGATGCTCTTCCGCCATACGGGCATTGTTTTCATCTCTCAGTTGCGCAAGACCCTCGAGGTCCTCCATATACCGCGCCAACTGAGCTATTTGCACCTGCGTCGTGTCCTCGACAAAAACATCGGACTGCGCCCGGGTTTCAGGGGCCAGTGCGACGACGGCGAGTACAGCGATGGCGATATGCCTTTTCATTCGGGTCTCATACGGTCCTGTTAGAGGACATCGTGAGAGTGAGTGGGTAAACGGGTGAGTGAGTGAGAAAGATGATTGGAAACGATCGTAAAAACCGGGAAGCACCCACAAAAACCGGCCGGGGCCTCACCCTGTTTCCCGGGATACTCTGATCAAGACCACTTCGCCCAGCGCTTCGCGGACGTAATCAGAGTATCCCATGATTGGATGTCCATGCGGGACAGCGGTTCCGGTTGAAGGCCCCATTGCCCAACGGATACGCGATTACATCCTCGAACACCCGCGTTCCGGGCCCGGCGCTGCCCCGTGTCTCCGTGTCCGCCCTGTCTCGAAATTTTCTTTATGCATTTTTTGCATAGACAAAGCCCCTTTTATGCATATTTCGCATAGTAAGGATATCGGGGTGCCTGCGCAACGGTCCTTGGACTACTCTTTGCCCACCTGCCCCCAGCCCCCGCCTCCGGGCGTTTCGATCCGCAGCACATCGCCGGCTTCGAGCCGCCGGCTGAACTTCGCGGGCAGGATTTCTT
>JANQSQ010000179.1 GCA_028283985.1 Rhodothermales bacterium
AAAGCTCCTTTCGGAAAAGACGGCATAAACCCTATACTCTGCCCGAATTCCTGATATCTGCGAGCAACTCTTCCAGCTCTTCCTCTGACTCGACAAGCACTTCACGCGCTTTGGACCCCACAAACCGGCCTACAATGCCCGCCGTCTCAAGTTGATCCACAATACGTGCGGCTCGAGTGTACCCAACGGACAGTTTGCGTTGCAGAAGGGAGACCGAACCCTGGCGGGCGCGCACGATAATGTGGGCTGCCTCGTCGAAGAACGGGTCTATATCATCTATGCCGGAAAGATTCCCTGCACTGCTTTCATCTCCGAAGGGTGGCAGCATATAGGGGCCGGAGCCTTTCTGGCGCGCCACAAAATCCACTACGCGGTCGACTTCTTCGGAGCTTACGAACGGTCCTTGCAAGCGAGCCGACCTGCTTCCGAGCATATACAAGAGATCTCCGTTCCCGACAAGCCCTTCTGCACCGTTCTGATCGAGGATTGTACGGGAATCCACCTTGGAGGCAACCTGATAGGCAATGCGTGCGGGAAAATTCGCCTTTATCAACCCGGTGATCACATCGACGGACGGGCGTTGCGTGGCAAGGACCAAGTGGATACCCACGGCGCGCGCCATCTGGGCCATACGTGCTATAGGCGCCTCTATATCTTTACCCGCCAACATCATAAGGTCTGCCAATTCATCTATGATAACAACTATATATGGCAAATGGATGAAGGCCTCTTCCTTGTCCGGTTTCCCGGAACGAACCTTTTTGTTGTAATCCTTGATAGAGCGAACCTGAGCCGCCGAAAAGAGATCGTAACGTATTTCCATCTCACGCTCACAGGACTTGAGGACTCCCAGCGCCTGGGTCACGTCCGTGATAATCGGCTCCTCGCTGTTCTCCGGCATGGCCACATAGTGGTCAACCATGTACTTGTATTGCTGCAACTCGATCTTCTTGGGATCGATCATTACAAACTTCAGATTAGCCGGATGACACGCATACATCAATCCGGTAATCAGCGTATTGAGTCCCACCGATTTACCTGACCCGGTCGCTCCTGCAATAAGCAGATGGGGAAGTTTTGCCAGGTCCGTTAAAAAAACTTCTCCTTCAATGCTTTTGCCGACCGCTATAGGCAGTTCCATCTCGGAATCACGGAATCGTGCAGTGCCTATGACATCGCGGATCCGAACGAGTTCGCGGCGCCGGTTCGGGATTTCAACGCCCACGGCGGATTTTCCGGGAATCGGCGCAATCAGCCGGATACCCCCGGCAGCCATCGCCATAGCGAGATCGTTTTCGAGAGCTGTGATGCGATTTATCTTCACACCGGGAGCCGGCGTCAGTTCGTACAAGGTAACAGTCGGCCCGACGATTGCATTGATATCACGTATTTCAATGCCATACGTATCGAGTTTGTCGAGAAGGATTCGCTTGTTTTCTTCCAGTTCGTCGTAGTCGATCAGGACCTCATCGGCATCACGTCCATCCAGTAAATCAATCGTCGGGAAACGATACCGGGCCGCAAGCTTCTCGCGGGGAATATCTACCTGCCGCTCCACGATATCGGCGTGTTCCTCCTCGATACGCTGCTGGACATGTATTTCAATATCCTTTTCCGTAGCCGGGGCATGCGCTGTACTGCGGGCGGGGGGGGATATGCCCTGGAACGTGTCATTCATCGTGCGGCCTGAGGCCGATGGGGCAGGGGTTGTCGTCTTGCTGGAGGGACGCTCATGACGGGTTCCGGTAAGGTCTTCGGAATCTCCCGTTTTCCGTTTTGCCTGTTTCGCTTTACGCTTTGCTTCCGCACGTTTTTCGCGGGTGGCGCGCCGGCGTCCAGCGACGGATTTTACCGAGGCGAACCAGGACCCGACCCTATCGAACATACGCTGCAGATCATGGCCCCCCAATAGCAGGATAGCGATCGCAAGAGACATGGCAAGGATCACGGCCGATCCGATCGTGCCGAGAACATGCTGGAGCCACCCGGCTACGCCGAGGCCAAGCCTCCCGCTCCATAATGTAAGTTCCACCTCAAAAACGAGTGCGATCCAACCAAGCAGGCTGGCTACGGTAAATGTGACGACAAAAACCAGGATACCCGTCGAAACCAGTTTCCCGGTCAGGCGCCGGCGGAACAGCAGATATCCCGCCATACACGCCAATCCTGCCAGAAGTACAATCGGATAGCCAAGAAAACGAGGTACAAGCAGGCCCGCGATCCATGCACCTGTCAGGCCAAGCGCATTGGATATCTGATTTTCTCCGGGAATAAATGCGTCGCTCAGTGTGCTTCCCCGCACAATGGCGTCATCGGAAGCATTATAGGTAACCAGCGCCAACCCGATAAGAAAGGCCAATGTCATCACGACAAGGCCAAGCACCTCATGCATACGGCCAGCGGACGCGCGTTGCGCGTTTGCTCCGGAAACCCTCCTCCGGTTATGTTTTTTGCCTGATCGTGAAGCCATCACTCAAGGATACTCTGATTAAGTCCGCGAAGTTCAGGGGGTGAGAGGGGTACAGACCAGACAAACGGGCGGGCAAAACCTTCTATTCCGGTTATACAGCAGCAAGGGAAAGCTCTTTTTTATCCAGCACGATCCGGTTTTCCCGGTAATAGGGGAGCACAGGCAAGGAATTGAACTGGAAACAATAGTCTACGTCGTCCTCAAAACCTTTCGATGTCAGCCATCTCGCATGGCTGCCTTGCCGCAAGGCAGTCTCCAGATGCATGCGATTGCGATCATATAAGGAAAAGGCTATGAGCGCCGTATCGGAAACGCCTTCCGCTCGTTGCCCATCCCACAGTCGATCCAGTATATAGCCTGCACACAGGGTGTCTTCCAGTGAAGCCCGGTGTTTCTGGCCTGCACAAATGATGGTCAGGTCATTTCCTGACTCGCGAATCGCTTCGACAATGCGATCAATATTCAGGAAACACCCGATCAGGAGGTTCTTTGCATCCTGCCCCTTATGCATAGCTACGGTACCGTTGGTCGTACTAAGGATGATCGTACGACCTTGCACCCTGTCGCGGGTATACTCCAGAGGCGAATTGCCGCAGTGGTATTCGGCGATGCGAAAACCGCCGCGTTCACCGCCAAGCAGATAACTTGCCTGATCGAGGTTCGACGCAATTTTCCCCGCCTGATCCATATCCGGCACCGGAACTACGTCCCGGGCGCCGTTACACATTGCAGTCACGATCGTCGAGCAGGCTCGCAGCACGTCGATCACGACAACAGTGTGTCCTTCCACTTTTTCTGCCGGTACGGATTGGCCAGTGATAAATACTTCTGTGTTCATGGAATGCGATAGACGTATCGAGTGAGAGAAAAACCACGGTGCGCAAGGCGCCGGAAGATAATTCTTGTCTTGCGAAATGCGCGACAGGGGCTTCAGGTTTTATGTAATGGGGGCCTCTTAACAAGCGCAGGGATTGTGCGGGATCGAATGGCTATGCTTATTTCCGAATCCGGCATCGTGCAGACCGGTTCATTGGGCACATACCCCAGACCGATACCTCGTCCGAGCATGGGTGATTGCGTTCCGCTCGTGACCACGCCGGTGTCCGGGCCCGCCGGGGTCGAGATACTATGGCCACTTCTTGGAATAGCTCCTTGCTCCGGGACTATAAATGCTACCAGCTTCCGGGGTGGACCATCCGAGCGTATACGTTCCAGCGCGGGTTTCCCGATGAAATCATCCTTGTCCATTCGGACAAATCGACCCAGGCCGGCCTCGACAGGGTTGGTTTCCTCCGTAATATCGTTTCCGTAGAGACGGAATGCGGCCTCCATACGCAGGGTGTCCCGAGCACCCAATCCGGCAGGTTTCAGTCCCTTGTCCGCCCCGACCTTCAGCATCCTGTCCCAGACCGATCCGGCCAGATCGGCATCGCAATATATCTCGACGCCGGCCTCTCCCGTATAGCCCGTTGCAGAAACGATAGAAAAACGCGCTCCTTCAAAGTACCCGCCGGAAGCACGCCGGAAATGAAACGGCTTCAAGCCTTGCAAATCTTCCTCGATCGCGGCTTCTGCAATAGCCTTTGCCCGGGGGCCCTGTACGGCAATCAGGGCAATCTCGTCGGACAGGTCTTCGATAATCGCCTTCGCCGGGTTATTTCGGATCATCCACATAAAGTCCTTTTTGCGATTTGCGGCATTCACCACAAAAAGGTATTCGTTCTCGGCAAGGCGATAGACGATCAAGTCGTCAATAATACCGCCATCTTCCCGGCACATACAGGTATAGACGGCCTGCCCGGCCTGAAGCGACATTGCTTCGTTGGTGACCAGGTATTGTACGCAAGCGGCAGCGTGAGGGCCGCGAACAAGGATTTCTCCCATATGGCTGACGTCGAAGAGACCTGCCTCCCGGCGAACGACGCGATGCTCTTCGAGAATCCCGTCGGGATAGCGGAGCGGCATTTCGTAGCCGGCAAATGGCGTCATCCGGCCGCCGAGCGCAATGTGACGGTCATACAGCGGAGTTTTTCGGAGAGTCCCGGATTCAGTCGACGCCATGGATGTCAATGTTACAAGCGCCATGCGGTGTAGCCTGCGCGGATCAGTGTTTCGGTAGCGGCTGCAGCCGTGGCGTCTTCCGCGAAGCCCATACGGAAAGCGCCGCCGGTTCCTTCGCGTATTTTGAGCAGTTCGATATCCTTGATATTCAACGACGCCTCGTAGAGTATCCTGGTGATCGAGAGCAATTCGCCAGGGCGATCTTCCGCATAGACATACACGTCCGCAAGGGGATGCAGGAAGCCTTTTGTGTTGCGGGGTATCGTTTCCCTTTTGGAGCGAGCGTCCTGGAACCGGCTCTGCAATGTTTCCATATCGCCCCCGGCAATCTCCCGGCGAAGAACCTCGATTCGCCCGGTAAACGAATCGAGCACCTCCAGAATGTGCGTGTCGTTCGTTTTCAGGATGTCGCTCCATACATCGAAAGACGAGGAGGCTATGCGAGTCATATCCCGAAACCCGCCGGCAGCGAGTTGGAGAAAGGCGTCGTCCTGTCCGTTCTGGTTCGCTACATGGTTCATCAGCGCAACCGCGAGCAACTGAGGAAGATGGCTGACAAACGCAGCAATGCGGTCGTGGCGAGCAGGGGGAAGCACGATAAGACGGGCGCCGGTGGCCTCGATCAAGGCGACGAAAGAGGCATACTCCGCCTCCAGGGTGGAGGCATCGATATCATCCGGAGGACAAAGTACATAGGCCGCATTCTCGAACAACAAGGCATCCGCCTGGTCGATTCCCCGGCGCTCGGAACCGGCCATGGGGTGCCCCCCGACAAACAAGACCCCTGAAGGTAATACCGTTGAAGCACGGTCCGCAACAGGACCTTTTACGGAACCTACATCCGTAACGATGGCGCCCGCCTTGACATGAGGAGCAATCTGCTCCAGGATTTCCAGAATAGATCGGATAGGGGCGGCAAGTACGATCACATCGGCATCGGAAACAGCCTCCTCCAGGGAGGATGCCGCGCGATCAAGGGCGCCGATCGCTATTGCCCTGTCAAGCGTGGCGGATTGGTCAAAGCCAATGATTTCGACGTCCTGCGCCTGTTTTTTCCATACGAGGCCAAGGGATCCGCCAATCAGACCGACGCCAATGATGGCAACGCTTTGCATAGGGGACGACAGATCGATACACGCTCACAGGATTGAGCAAAAAGAGCCTATTCTCTCGCTACTTCTTTTTCCGGTTTTCCACCAGGGCTCGGAGGGGTAATGTTTTTGTCTTCTTCCTGGCCATCTATCGGCGTCTCAGCAACATCCGCGCCGGATGGCGCCTTCTTTGATGTTTTGTTTTTTCTTACGCTGAACGATAGATCATCGATACCCTTCTTGTCTTTCGCAGTAATACGGATGGTATCCCCTTCACCCAGGTTCTTGCCAAGAATATGGTCGGCAAGCGGGTCCTCGATATATTTCTGGATCGAACGCCGCAGCGGGCGAGCGCCAAACTTTACATCAAACCCTTTCAGAACGAGAAACTCCTTGGCCGACTTTGTGATCTCCACTTTGATACCGAGTTCCCTGACCCGATCAAGCAGCTCGTCCGCCATAATGTCGATGATACGGAAGATGTGTTCTTTATCCAGCGAACGGAAAACGATCACATCGTCTACCCGGTTCAGAAACTCGGGGTTGAACACCCGCTTCAGGGCATCTTCCACCGTACTCTTCAGGGTCCGGTAATTGAACGTCTCTTCCGATTGGGAGAAGCCAATGCCTTTGCCAATGTTCTTTATGTCCCGAGCCCCGATGTTCGAGGTCATAATGATGATCGTATTCCGGAAATCGATCCGGCGACCAAGCCCATCTGTGAGCACACCGTCATCAAGCACCTGTAGCAGGATGTTGAGTACATCCTGATGCGCCTTCTCAATCTCATCGAGAAGGACGACGGAATACGGTTTGCGGCGAACTTTCTCCGTCAGTTGCCCGCCTTCTTCGTAGCCAACATACCCGGGAGGAGCGCCGACCAGCCGACTGACAGAAAATTTTTCCATGTATTCGGACATATCGATACGTATCAACGCTTCGTCCGAATCGAAGAGATACTGTGTAAGCACTTTGGCCAACTCGGTCTTTCCAACCCCGGTAGGTCCAAGGAAAATAAACGAGCCGATAGGCCGGCCGGGGTCTTTGAGGCCGGCCCGGGTGCGGCGTATGGCGCTCGACAGCTTCCGAATAGCCTCGTCCTGTCCGATCACACGCTTCATAAGCGCGTCGTCCATTCTGACAAGCTTCTTCTGTTCGGGCTGGGAAATCTTATCGACCGGAATACCTGTCATCATCGCCACAACCTGAGCGATATTCTCTTCGGTCACATCATGCACTTCCGCCTCGGCCTTGCGCTCCCATACCCGCTTGGCTTCTTCGAGCTCTCCATCGATTTTCTTTTCCTTGTCGCGCAACCGGGCCGCCTCCTCGAAGCGCTGGCTCTTGACGACATGGTTCTTTTTCTTTCTGACGGTTTCGATCTCTTCCTCGAGACGAACAATATTCTCCGGTACTCGGATATTCGCGAGGTGGACACGCGCACCTGCTTCATCCATCACGTCAATGGCTTTGTCAGGCAGGAAGCGGTCCGTGATGTAGCGGTCGCTGAGACTCACCGCAAGCAGGAGGGCCTCATCTGAATAACAGACGTTGTGGTGCTCCTCGTACCGGCTCTTGATGTTGCGAAGTATTTCGATCGTTTCCTCCGTGGTGGAGGGATCCACAAGAATTTTCTGGAAGCGTCGATCAAGGGCGCCATCCTTCTCGATATATTGCCGGTATTCGTCGAGGGTCGTAGCTCCGATACACTGAATCTCGCCCCGGGCAAGCGCCGGTTTGAACATATTCGATGCATCAAGACTGCCGGAAGCGCCGCCTGCACCGACGATCGTGTGTAACTCATCGATAAAAAGAATGACTTCCGGGCTCTTTTCGAGCTCGTTCATCACCGCTTTCATCCGTTCCTCAAACTGCCCTCTGTACTTGGTGCCGGCAACAAGCGCCGCCAAATCGAGCGTCACAATACGTTTGTTATGGAGCACACGGCTGACCTTCCGCTGGACAATGCGGATGGCAAGTCCTTCGGCAATAGCGGTCTTGCCCACCCCTGGTTCACCTATCAACACAGGATTGTTCTTCTTGCGCCGACTGAGCACCTGGGCAACACGCTCGATCTCCTGTTCTCTACCCACGATCGGGTCTAATTTGGATTCCTCGGCCAGACGGGTCAGATCCCTGCCGAAATTATCCAGCACCGGCGTTTTACTTTTTTCCATCTTACGACGCTCTTTCCCTTGCCCTTCAGGCAACGGCGGTTCCGATGCACCGCCCCCGCCACCCGTTGCAGGTATCTTTCCTCCTATAATGGAGTCCAATTCGGCCCGTACGGCATCGTACGTTACCGAAAATCCCTGCTGAAGAATTCGCGCCGCAACATTTTCCTCGTCACGCAGAAGGCTTAGCAGCAAATGCTCCGTACCTATAATATCGCTCTTGTATATCTTTGCCTCCAGATAGGTGATCTTAAGAACTTTTTCGGCTTGCTTGGTGAACGAAATATTGCCTACGGCAAGCGAACCGCCCGTGCCGCGAACCGTTTCCTCGACCGCCTTTCTGAGCTTTAACAAATCGCAGCCAAGGCTACGGAGAATCTTGACGGCAATGCCCTCGCCCTCGCAGATAATCCCGAGGAGGAGATGCTCCGTGCCAATGTAATCGTGACTCAGCCGTATCGCTTCTTCCCGGCTGTCCCTGATAACATCTCTGACTCGATTCGAGAAATTGCCTTCCATGTCATAAAACGAGGCTACGCGGCGAAGCTGGACCCGCACCCGCACGTTTGCGTCGCATTAGGGTTTTCGAAGGTGAACCCTCGTGCATTCAACCCGTCATGGTAATCCACTGTGGTGCCCATAAGATACAATCCATGACGTTTATCCATGTACACGGTGACGCCGTTTATTTCAAAACTCGTGTCGTGTTCGCGCATCTTGTCGAAACCGAGGATATAGTTCATGCCTGAGCAGCCGCCCCCTCGAACACCCACGCGCAAATGGAATCCTTCGGGGATGTCCTTGGTGGACATGATCTTGCGAATTTCTCCCACTGCACGATCACTGAGTGCGATGGGCGCAGACCGCGTTTCGGTATGGGTGCTGATCCCGTCCGTCGGCATAATCCGGAGGCGTTTTCGTAACTTGAACGAAGCGTGTAAGAAAGAGTAGCCTCGCATGGGATGAACGACGGTCTGTCGGGGCGGTTCCATATGCGAACACGAACATCAGTATCGACGCGCAAGTACGATGGGCGCTTTGAATACGTCCATTACATTGTTGCGGGCGTCATAGGCCTCGACAAAAGCAATGTATATACCCGTGCGCAAGCGACGGTCCGCATCGTCCCGACCGTTCCATAGCAACTCGATGGATTCCGCAACGAGCCGGGAGGCGACCAATTGTCGTACCTGATTCCCCGCCAGATCGAATACAAGGGCCCGGATTCTGGATATCTCGGAAGAGAAAGTGCACCGGATGCGAACGATATCGTCCACACCGTCCCGATCCGGGGAAAAAGGATTCGGCGTAATCTGCATTCCCCGCTCCGACAACGGGTCTTTACCGGCGATACGTATCGAATTGGGCAGCCCCGGGGTTCCGCCGTCCGGCCCTACCGAGCTGGTCCAGTTTTGAGGATTATTGCCGGATCCGTCCACGTCGATCCGCTCCAGCGTAATGCCCCGGGTTTCCAGAACATCCGGATGATGCCACGAAGGATCGTATCGTACGTCGTCAAGCACTTCGCCGTCTTCCCGGTGTATACGAATACGGTCTCCTTCGTTAAGCAGGGTAAGCCCCTTACCGGTAACCACCGGAGCGTTTTCGTTCTCCATACCGGCGGCGGCAAACAGCAGGTACTCTCCCGGCTCCCGGCCGATAAACCGCCCTTGCGCACGGACCGTATCGGCGTCTCCATATTCGTCAGGATCCCGGGTCCGATATATCCCGTCGAGATAAATGCGACGAGCGGATCGGTTCACCAACTCAACAAATTCCACCTGGTTTGCAAGCCCGTCATAATCGTCTGTAAGCGGTTCGTACAAAATTTCGTTTACCACGATATCCCGGGGAACAGGCCGATAGGAAATCGGCGCCGATACCCGTTCCGAAATATTTCCGCGCAAATCGGACACCTGCTCGACCACAACGGATACACCCCTTACGGAACCCGGGAAAAGCACGCGTAGCCGGTCCGGGCCCAACGTTTGCACCTCCTGCGCCACAAGGTTCTCCAGTCGGATAGAGCCGGGAGAAACAGCTCCGGTCCGTACAGGTTCGTTGAAATAGAGATCGAGTCGAATATCGTCCAAGGCTTTAACGAAAGACAATGCCGGGCCGGACATATCGGGGGCATATCGGCTGTTTTCCGTACCCGGTGTGGCGCCGGAAGTATCGATAGCCAGGGCGAAGTTATACGGATCCGAGGGAGCGCCCGGGTCAATGCGTTCCAGTGACCGCCCTGCTTCCGCCGTGCTGCCGGCATAAAAAAGCGAATCAATGACCACTCCGCCGGATTCGAGAATCACCGCATCGCCCCCATTGTTCAGGCTTGCCCAGCGAGCCGGTGCGATATGCGGAACGCCGGCAAAACGATTGGAAAAGGCGATATCGTCTGCAACGAGCACCTTATAGGTTCCGGGAGCAAATGCCGATTCCTCTTCGGAAAGGGGAAATGGGGAAGAAGAGGCGTCCCGGATCGTCAAATCCTGGAGATCGAACGTATGCACACTCCGGTTGAACAGTTCGATAAACTCCGAGCCGGAAGGAAAGGGCCGGGGATATATCTCATTGATCACAATGTCTCCGGGTTGCGGAGATACGGAGAGGTCGATGCGGATGGAGCCGGCGGCGCCGGACACCCCCTCAAGAGGCTGGGCGCAAATTGGCAAGACGCACGGGCATACTGCCAGGCCGGCAGAAACAAGAATAAAGAAAAGGACTCGCATGGGCCGAGAGAATGAGATCGGCCCTTTAAGACACAGCGAGCTCAAAAACGTAACCTTTCGGGAAGCTTTTTCAGTATGCGAAGTCAACCGGGCTCCTGGTCCGGATGGGTCCGGAGCACATGGGCCATCAGCGCTGCGGTGGGGGCCAGAGCGCCCTCATCGATATCGAAGTGATCGCTGTGCAGGGGATACGCACTCTCCGGAGCAGAACGGGTGCCTGCCCGGAGAAGCATCCCGGGTATTTTCTCCAGATAGTGTCCGAAATCTTCCGAACCCATGCTGGGGAGAGGAATATGAAAAACCGCTTCTTCTCCGCAGAAGGACCGGATAACGGATGCTACATGCTTCGTGAGTCGAGGATCGTTTTTCACTGCAGGCGCCCCCGCCTCTATGTCCACCTGCACCTCGACCCCGTACAAGCCGGCAAGTTCGTTTGCGATGCGTTCCAGGCGCTGGTTTATGGCTGTGCGTTCCTTCGCATCCGTGGTGCGGATCGTACCTCCCAATTCCGCCTGTTCGGGAATCACGTTGTACGCATCCCCGGCATGAAACCGGCAAATCGTCAGAACGGCTGCCTGTCGCGCATCCGTAAAACGCCCCACCATCTGATAGAGTGCATTGGCGATCTGATTCGCTACCCAGATGGTATCCACCACTTCATGGGGACGCGCCGAATGGCCGGTGCTCGATGCCTTGACACAAATGCGGAACCGGTCTTTAGACGACGTAACAGGGCCGTCCAGTACACCGTATCTGCCCGTCTCCAGCGAGGGATCGACGTGGATTGCATAAATGCCCTGCACGCCGTCAAGAACCCCATCCCGGACCATGTTCACCGCACCTCCCGGCGTGCCTTCCTCGTCCGGCTGAAACAGTACGCGGACCGTACCGCGGAGATGCTCTCTGTTTCGATGCAGAATGAGCGCTACGCCGATCGCAATCGCCGTATGCGCATCATGGCCGCATAGATGGGCAACCCCCGGGTGGCGGGACGCATACTTGACGGATTTTGCATCTGCGGTGGGCAATGCGTCCATATCCGCCCGGTACGCAATGACAGGTCCGTCATGGGCGCCCTCGATATCCGTGTATAAGCCGGTGCCGGCCAAGGGGCCTGTTACCGCCAGCCCGTGCCGCTCGAGAATGCTGCGAACGAACTCGCTGGTGCGATACTCCTCAAAACCCAGTTCGGGATGCTGATGAATATGACGCCGTATGTCGCGCAGGAACGTCGCGAATGCCACCGATTCCGCACCGGCTTCGGCAAGATCCGAAACATCCAGGGATGGAATATCCGCTATGACGCTCATTTTCCTCAAACCATCCCGTTCCGTTTGCGAAAAAACCATTCCGCGGCAAGAAGCGCAATAATGAGTAGTAAAAAAGCAGGATGTTTACGCAAATCCTCTTCCGTCGTTTGGGATATCGTATCGGATGCTCCTTCCAGATGGGATGAGAGGACTTCAATAAATGACTCAGGGCGGCTTTGGTCCAGCAAAACACCCCCTGAACGCTGAGCTACCTGCCGCATCAATGCAGCGTCCGCTCCCGGTTCCCGGTATTCCAGCGTCAACGATCCAACCACAAACTCTCCGCGGTCTGAACCCAGGCTTTCCTCTCCTCTGTGCACTGTGGCCGACCAGGCGTAGGCGCCTTCGGGCAGCGCTCCCGCGTCGAGCGTGTACCGTCCGCTCCCGATCGCCTGCATAAGATAGGGAAACTCCACGCCATCCGGCGAGATCAACCGGATCTCCACGGACGCATCCGGGACGGGATTAAGACTTTCGTCGTACACCTGACCGGAAAGATGAACCGATTCGCCCCCTCCGAATACATCCCGGACAGGATATATGCGCACAGGACGGTCATCCTCAAAGGCGGTAAGCCACTGGATAATGTTTGCAAAAAGTTCTGCAGGAAGTTGCTCGAAACGGGACAGGTCTTCGGGGAGATTCTGCCATCTCCATGTGCCGGCGCCAAGCAGGGCGGCGGCACGATGTTGCGCGCGCCGTCGAACCGCGAGCAACGGTTCGGGCAGATCAATCCCGCGCACCGACACCGTGGCGAGTACCTGGGCGTCAGGGGGAAGCGTCCATTGGGTTCGACTGTACTCCAGCGGGGGAAGAGCGCTCCATGCTTCCGAATCTCCACCGGAAATATGCATGACCGGGTGATGATTTCCTGCCGGCGTGGTTTGAAACGCCGCTTCCATAAAATCTTCCCGAACACGCCCGGCCTCGACAGGGAGTACGTCTTCGGAAATTATACCCAGTCGGGGAATAGAGGTAGCTGAAGTAAGCAGAAAAAACACAGGAATTCCTTCGCGGGCCGCCTCGCCGATGCGCCGCAACACAGTTTCGTCGCTGACCCGTCCGGGATAGCCGGCCAACACGACGACATCGAAATCCGCAAGCGAGGCGGGAAACGCGCCTTCGTAAAAAGCGCCTGCGCTTTTTTGCACGAACGGAGACACTTCGAACGCCGCGTTCCGCGCAAGCAACCTCCGGATTGCCGCGACATCCGGGCCGGGCGCCGCTGCAACGAGAAGAATGCGCCGCTTCGAGGAAAGCACGCGAACCGTCAGGGATTCCCGGTTATTGCGGTGCGTCACTTCATCAGGAAGTTCTGTTACAGCCACCGTGTAGCGCCGAAGTCCTTCCGATTCGGGCGTCACAGACAAATCAGCGACGATTTCGGCATTTCCCGGAGGAATTTCGAGGGTTTGCGAAGTGATCGTTTCCCCGTCGGCGGCAAGCGATACCGTAATCCGGTGACCACCCATACCCTCTGCGCGAATGCCGACCTCAATGGGGAGTTCGGCCCCCACGTAGGCTACTTCGTTGGTGAGCACACGTTGCACCCGAATATCCTGCCGGCGCAATGTGTCGCCTACAACCGCCGTAAAAACAGGCACCGGATACCGTTCGGACACATACAGCGGATTACGACCCGTATTGTACCGGCCATCGGATACCAGCATTACGGCGCGCAAATTGTCACCCCGCAATCGCTCCTCGGTGGAGGCAAGCGCCTGGGCAATGTTGGTTCTGAATGCGTTCAACGCAAGCGAGTCCGGTTCGAAACGGGGAAGCTCATTGGCGTCGAGGTCCGAGCCAAAACGGATGTATCGCACATCGGCGCCCCGTGCAGCCGGCGGAATATGCTGGAGAATGTCCCGAATATGGGCTTGCGCTACGGCATGAGACGTATCCGCGCCGGAAGCCAGACGAAGGCTTGCGCTGTCGTCGATGAGCACCGCTACAACCGGTTCCTTTTCGTCATGCCGGACAAAACGTAAAACAGGTTCGAGCAAAAGCAGCAGAATGAAGAAGAGCGCACAAAACCGCAAGGCCCCGAGCACGATCCGCTTGCCTCGCGGCAATGCAGGCGTGGTGCGACGATACAACCATATGGCAGCGGCGCCGGCTGCAAAAAAGGATGCCGCCAACAACCATGGACTCATGCCAAAAGAAAAAGACATTCGGCGAAGGAGACTTGATCAGAGTATCCTTAAAGATACGGCATGACCAGGTAGGCAAGGTAGGCCAGAAAACCTGTCAGGAGAAACACTCCCTCCATGCGGCCGATCCTGCGCCGGACCCACACAATAGGGAGCAGTACCAACCCGAATGCAAGCATAACCGGAAAATGTACGGCGAGCACGTTCGCTTCCACATGCAGGGGGCGGAACATAGCGATCGGCCCCACCACGAATAACACATTCAGGATGTTGCTGCCGAGTACGTTGCCTACCGAAAGTTCCGCCTCGCCCTTCAGGGCGCCCACAAGGGAAGTAACCAGTTCGGGCAGGCTCGTGCCGACAGCAACCACAGTCAGGCCGATAATCACAGAGGAAACGCCCAGCATGGTGGCGATATTCACGGCGGCTTTCACCATGAGCCAAGCGCCGCCCGCAAGCAACAAAGCGCCTGCGAAAAGGAACATCCATTTCCGGGGGCCCGACGCCGGAACGTTTGCATCTTCCGGGAGAACAGCATCCGATGTCTTTCTTTCACCGCCATATGCGCGTCCCCGTACGATCAGGAATACAAAAATAATCAGCATGGCAGCCAGCGCCATGCCATCGATCCGACTGATTGTTCCGTCCAGTGCTACCAGATAGAAAACGATCAGCACAAGCATCATGGAAAGGTACCCCTTGGTCAGCACGTCACGCGATGCCAGAAGGGGAAAAACCAGCCCGCTTGCTCCAAGAACCAGTGCAATATTGCAAATGTTCGAACCGACGATATTCCCCAGCGCAAGACCGTCTTCATCCGAGAATGCTGCAAACAGGTTAAACACGAATTCGGGCATGGACGTACCGAGCGCCACCACGGTGGCGCCGACAATCAGGGGACTTACGCTATACCGGCGCACCACCCCCACGGCGCCCTTCAGCAGCCATTCAGCACCGAAATATACCAGAGCAAGCCCCAGTGCAAAAAGAAACAATTGAAGTGGCATACCGGATTTTTTCCTTAATTTTAGCAGATTGGGCGCGACATGATCCTGCTTAGCGCAATATTGGCAGCGCGGCCTACGGCCGGGATGGCGGAACGGTAGACGCAACGGACTTAAAATCCGTTGGAGCAATGCTCCGTGCGGGTTCGAATCCCGCTCCCGGTACAGGGAAATACCCCTTGCACCCAGACATGAATTTTCATTCACCGGTCCGGCTGCGTTTATCCCGGCAGGATGCATGACAAAGCGTATCGTCGTCAAAATAGGAACGAGCGTGCTTACCGCCGGCACCCGGCGGCTCAACCGGGCCCGGATGCTTGAAATCCTTCGGCAGTGCGCTGCGCTCCACCAGGAAGGAAACGAGCTCATCGTATGCACCTCCGGAGCCATTGCCGCCGGAAGCGAACGGCTCCGTATGGCCAGCCAGCCCGACTCGTTGGCCGAAAAGCAGATGCTCGCGGCGGTCGGGCAAAGCAGGCTCATGGAGATCTGGGAGCAACTTTTCACGCAGTTCAATATCCATGTCGGTCAGATGCTCCTTACCCGGGCAGATGTGGAGGACTGCCACCGGTTCCTGAATGCTCGCGATACGCTGCGCACCCTGCTCGAACATCGGATCGTGCCGGTCATCAACGAGAACGACGCCGTAGCTACGGCCGAGATTCGCGTAGGAGACAATGATAACCTGTCCGCTCTGTGCGTCCTGCTTGCCGAGGCGGACCTGCTGATTCTTCTCAGCGATCAGCAGGGGCTGTTCACTGCAGATCCCCGGACCAGTCCGGAAGCAGAACTCATTGAGGAAGTGGACGATATCGATTCCGACCTGCATGCGGTAGCCGGAGAAAGCAAATCCGGCCTGGGCATCGGGGGGATGAAAACGAAACTGGACGCCGCCGACATGGCCCGGCGCGCCGGCGCCCAGGTGGTCATTGCGGCAGGCGATGCCCCTGACGTGATTCTCCGCATCGTGGCGGGAGAACAGATCGGCACCCGTTTCCCGGCTTTCGACACCCCGGTCGGAAATCGCAAACGATGGATTCTGGGAGGCGCCGGCGCGTCCGGAACCGTCGTGATCGACAAAGGAGCCGCCGTGGCATTGTCCAACGGAGGCGGCAGCCTCCTGCCGGCAGGAATCATTCACGTGGACGGTCCGTTCGAGCGTGGTGATGTAGTACGGATTACGGGCCCCGACCAAACCAACCTTGGCCGGGGCGTGGTTCGATATGACAGCAAGGACGTGAACCGTATCAAGGGACTGCAATCCGATTCCATTCACAAAACGCTTGGATACGCATACGGTCCCGTCGTCATCCACCGGGACGATCTGATTCTTATGTAACCAACTGCGGTCTGCAGCAGGCCCGTGTATACCCGGACACACACTCCACATTCCATAATACATTCATGCTTGTCGAAGAAATGATCTCCGTGCACAAAATGGGGGAGAAGGCGAAGGCTGCGAGCCGTTCGCTGGCCACGCTGGGCACAGAGGTAAAAAACGCGGCGCTGGCCGCCATCGCGGACGAACTGGAATCCGCCTCCGCTGCGATTCTCCGGGAAAATGCACTGGATATACAAGACGGACGCGATGCCGGATTTTCCGAGGCTATTCTCGACCGCCTGCTGCTCAATGAAAAACGTCTCGGCGATCTGGCGAGCGATGTCCGCTCCGTGATCGACCTGCCGGACCCTGTCGGCGTCGAATTCGAAAGCCGCGTGCTCCCGAACGGGATGCGGCTCGTCAAACGCCGGATACCCCTCGGTGTGGTAGGCGTGATCTATGAAGCCCGTCCGAACGTAACCATCGACATCGCATCCCTGTGCCTTAAAACAAGCAATGCCGTGATCCTTCGCGGGGGCAAGGAAACCCTGCGAAGCAATCTTGCCCTTGTCGCAGTTATCCGGCAGGCGCTGAAAAAGACAGGAGTAACTCCTGACGCTGTGCAATACATTGGCGATCCCGACCGGGCCCTTGTCGAAGAATTGCTTCGACTGGATAACTCTGTCGATATGATCATTCCCCGAGGCGGCGCCGGGTTGCACAGGCTATGCCTGGAGAAAAGCACCATACCGGTCATTACGGGGGGGATGGGCGTATGCCACGTTTTTGTAGACGAATCGGCCGACCTGGAGGGGGCGGAGGACATCGTGGAAAACGCAAAGGTGCAACGTCCGAGCGTATGCAACGCACTGGACACCCTGCTCATACACAGAAAAGTAGCCCATGTCTTTCTCCGCCCCCTGGCGAAGCGCCTTCATGCACACGGGGTAACGTTTCATGCAGATCCGGAAGCGCTGCGTATCCTCGAACAGACAGGGAGCATTGCGTGCCAAGCTGCGCAACCCGGCGATTTCGATCAGGAGTGGATGGCGCTGAT
>JANQSQ010000284.1 GCA_028283985.1 Rhodothermales bacterium
CACTGTTCCTTGGAGGACGGTCGGACGGTACACGCCTGAACAGACTGTTCAAAGACCTTGTGCCGCTCGACGACATTGTCCCCGTGCTCCGGCCCATTTTGTATGCGTTTCGAAAAGACAGGCAGGCAGGAGAACAATTCGGCAACTACTGCGCACGGATCGGAAACGAAGAACTTGACCGGATCGTCGAAAAATACCGGAGCCATGCACAACCGACCTGAACACGGAACCGTCTATCTTGTAGGCGCGGGGCCCGGAGATCCTGATTTGATCACCGCAGGCGGGCTCCGCCTTCTCCGCCATGCGGAGGTGGTGGTATTCGATAGACTCGTCCACCCCGACCTTCTGGATTGCATCCGAATGGACGCCGAGCGCATCTATGCCGGAAAAGCGCCCGGGAAGCACTCCATGCCCCAGGAGGCTATTAATCGCATACTCATCGACCGTGCCCGACAATGCCGAAGCGTGGTTCGCCTGAAAGGAGGCGATCCTTTCGTATTCGGACGCGGCGGCGAAGAATGCCTTGCGCTCGCTGAGGCAAACATCCCATTTCAGGTGATCCCCGGTATTTCGAGTGCGATCGCTGCACCGGCCTTCAGCGGTATTCCCGTCACGCACCGCAACATATCCCCCGCATTCACTGTCGTAACAGGGCATTCGTGTACGCCCAGCCGGTCACCGGACTGGAACGCTCTGGCGCGCGTGGGCACCCTTGTCATTCTGATGGGTCTTGGCCGCCTCGACTGGATTGTCGGGCAATTGATCGGAGCAGGGCTCAATCCTGAAACTCCGGCTGCAATCATCGAATCCGCTGCAACGCAAAACCAGAGAACCGTGTCAGGCACACTCAGGACCATCGGTCTGCTCAGTCTCGGATGCACCGCACCCGCAACCATCGTTATCGGCGAAGTGGTATCGCTTCATTCCCGAATAACATGGTTTAACAAAGGACCCGTATCTTCAGACAGAGCATTGCATGATTCGTTCGTTTACAATCAACCCCCAACTGCTTCCGTATTATTATGAGTTTGACACAAAACGAAATCCGTGAAGCGAACATGCGGTTGGAGAATGCCTGGCCGGAAGACGTGCTCGCATGGACCTTCGAAACCTTTGGTTCGAACGTGGCCACAGGTACCGGCTTCGGCCTGTCCGGCGTGGCGTTGATGCATATACTTTCGCGCGTCCGGCCAACCGCTACCGTGTTCTATCTGGATACGGACTTGCTTTTTCCTGAAGCATACGACCTGAAAATCCGGCTTGAAAAGCGTCTGGGGATTAAAATTCTTCGTCTTCATTCGGAACTATCCCTGCAAGACCAGGCAGCCCGGGAAGGCGCCAACCTATGGCGCACCAATCCGGATCGTTGCTGTTTTCTTCGCAAGGTACAGCCGCTCAGGCAATTTCTGGCCTCTAAAGACGCCTGGGTCACTGCTGTCCGGCGCGACCAGTCCCCCACGCGTAGAAATACTGCGGTCGTAGAATGGGAACCCACCCATAATATTGTCAAAATCAATCCGATGGCATCCTGGACGGACCAGGATGTTCGTCAATACATAACCCTGCACGAGCTACCCTACAACCCAATGCATGACTGGGGATATCCGAGTATCGGCTGCATTCCCTGCACAAAACCCGTCAAGAACGGCCAGAATATTCGTTCGGGCCGCTGGCAGGAGCATGAGAAGATGGAATGCGGAATTCATTCGTATGCACTCGAGGAAAAAACGCTCGACGGCTGATGAACATGTACCCGATATGGCTTAGCGACCTTGGGCAAAGGCACTGCGTCGTCTTCGGGGGAGGGCACGACGGAGAAACCGAACGCAAGGTTCAGGAACTTCTGGCGTGCGGCGCCCGCATAAAAGTAGTCAGCCCCTCTTTTTCGAAAAGGCTCGCCGCACGGGACCGGGTCGAATGGATTCCTCGAACATACCGCTGCGGAGACCTCGACGGCGCTTTCCTCGTCATTGTCTGCGAGACCAATCCTGCAAAAACGAGACCTATTTGGGAAGAAGCGCAGCAGAAAAACGTATTGATAAATGCCATGGACGACATCCCCCATTGCACGTTCGTGGCCGGGTCGGTCGTACGACGCGGCAAACTGGCCTTGTCCATTTCCACCAGCGGCGCGGCGCCGGCGCTCTCCGTGCGACTGCGTCAACGCCTGGAAACGGAATTCGGGACCCATTACGAGACATTCCTCGATTGGATGGCGGCCATGCGGAAACCGATGTCCATCCGATACCCGGATTTCGACGTAAGAAGGGGTATCTGGTACGCTATTGTCGATAGTGATGTGCTGGAATTACTCAAGGAAAAACGGACCGCGGACGCCGTACAACGCCTGATCGCTCTCGCTGGTCGGGAAGTAGTGGACAATGCAAAAATCGTACGGGCAGGATACCCTGCACGCGTACATGGCGCCCGGGTACGACTCGAATCGGCAGAAGAAAAATATCCATGAACGAACCCGTCGGCTTCATCGGCCTTGGCGTAATGGGTCGGGGGATGGCGCACAACCTCATCGGGCACGGCATCGACCTGACCGTCTGGAATCGCACCCTCTCCAGAACGAAACCTCTTGAGAAAGCCGGGGCCCGGATAGCCGCATCGATCCGGGAATTGGCTGAGCATTGCCCTATCGTCATTCTGTGCGTTAGCGACACCCCGGATGTAGCCGCCGTCATCCAAGAAGCGATCCCGTCGGCACGCCCCGACACGCTCTTCATCGACACGAGCACGATCAGCCCGTCCGTTACGAAAGCACTGGCGGAAAAACTGGCGGGCCGGAATATGCATATGCTGGACGCCCCTGTCAGCGGAGGCAGCGAAGGCGCCGCAAACGGCACGCTCAGCATTATGATTGGAGGCGAGACGGATCAAGTGGCGCGGGCCATGCCCTGTTTCGAAGCCATGGGCACAACGATTACGCATGTCGGCGGGCACGGGACCGGCCAAACCGTCAAGCTTGTCAACCAGATCCTGGTTGTCGTGAACATGCTCGCCGTATCGGAGGCCCTCACGTTTGCCGAAGCCGGTGGGCTGGACCTCGAAAAAACATTGGAAGCGGTAACCGGCGGGGCGGCAGGCAGCTGGATGCTCGCCAACAGGGGGCCTCAATGCACGCAAAGAGACTGGCGCCCGGGGTTCACCA
>JANQSQ010000312.1 GCA_028283985.1 Rhodothermales bacterium
GCCGGATATCCTTTTTCAAGATCGACGATGGGTTGCAGATCGATGTTCGATGGGGGCAATTGGCTTGCGGGCCGATGCGCCTTGCGCCCTGTCGGAGAATCCTTGAATAGTTCCTTGCGTTTTTCCTTGTCAGCCTGCATCAGCGCGCGCCAGCGCGCCTCGAGGTTTTCCCGTTGCGGCGAAATCACCCAGGTTCGGCCAGCTTTTACGCCGGACAATTGCCACGGCGTCAGGTTTGTCAGAAGAGGCCAGGTAAAATACTCTCCCTTGCCCGCCGGGCGAAACGGAGCCTGCCAGTCGTCCGCGCACTCCTTCCAATGGATATTGTCGAAACTGTTTATAGCGTCAAGGGCGGCGAGTTTCTCCCTGCGCGCGCCCTCGATGCGAGCGTACCGGACCCGGGCCGGCTTGACCCGCTTCTCCTCGTCCGCTTCCGGTCGTTGGTCAAAGAACGTAGGATTCGTCGGATAGGGTTTTTTCTTCTTCGCCTTGTCCGAGCGCAACGCCACGGCGATAGCCACAGGCGTCTGTATATCGAATACGTTCTCGCTCTTGCGAGTGCCGCGCCCCTCGCCGCCGAGGTCGAGTATCCATATCTCGTTGCAGAGCCGGCGCATATGCGCGCGCATCCCGCCGAAAGCAAGGCCGTCGAGATAACTCGATGCGCTGATGAAGCTGACCACGCCCGGACCGTTCTCTTGTTCGAAAACCTTCCATAACGCCCAGCGCCAGAAGTAGACGTACAGGTTGTACAGATTTTTGAGATGGCCGCCGTGTCCGGCTTTTTTTACGGGCTCGATAAAACTGCTCAGCATCGCTTTCTCGTCGGCCTTTCCATCGCCCCAGCGCACCCAATTTCCGGTGCGGGCCTTATTGGTTTCCGTGGCTGCTTCATGGCGACCGTAAGGCGGATTGCCCAGGCAAACCATCACGGATACCCCCTTCTTGATCTCCAGCGCTTTCTCGTGCTGATCCGAAATGGGCTTCAATCGGAATGCCTGATGGCGTAACTCGGCTTCGGGGCTTTCGAGCGTGTCCGTCAGGTAGATATGTACGCCGCCTGCTTGTTGACGAAGCGGCGCGCGCCGGTCGGCAAGGGCGCGGCTGACGCGCAATTCCGCGACGGCATAGGGACCGACCATCCATTCGAAACCGTACAGATTCCGCGCAAGTCTTGCGGCCATCCCTGGGACAGCTCCCTTGCCCTGATCTTTTTCGATCCGGCCAAGAACGTGTTCGATCACGCCGAGGAGATACGTACCCGTTCCCACTGCCGGATCCAGAGTCACCACATCGGGGTGCGCAAATCCCCATGGTTTTTCGAGGCGGGCCCTCAGCAAATGATCGATCAGGCGCACCTGGGCGTGGACGACCTCGACCGGCGTGTAATAGACCCCCGCGTCCTTGCGCAGTTTGGGGTCGTATGCAGCGAGGAAATCTTCGTAAAAATAGAGCCACGGATCCCCGGGGCCTGCGAACGTCGCAAGCGGTACGACCGCGATGACGCGCACCAGCAAGTCGAGCGATGCGGCGATATCGGAGCGGGCCCGCTCGTCCGTAAGAATTTGCAAGGCCCGCGACAAGAGGCTGTGTTGCGCATCGAGGGTTTTCTCTGCGCTTTCGAGCGTGAGCGGATCGGCTCCTTCGCTGCGGCCCAATAGCAAGGCGAAAGCGACCGTCTGGGCGTAGGCGTCCGCGAACTGATCGTCCGAGGCGTCGGGAAACAGGAGCTGACGCCAGTCTTCCGCAAGATGCACCAGAGGAGACGCGGCGTCCTTGAGCGCATCGGACACATCGTCGCGCAACATGCGGCAGAGAGGAGCCAACAATTCGGCGAATCCCTTGAGTTCGACATTGCCTTTTCGGTCCAAAGGAATGTGCGGATTCCACGAAAGAAAATCGCTCAGGAGGCGCTGTACGGCGTCTGCATCCTCAGCGGTTACCGCGCTTGATCCCTCTGCAGCGATATCGCCGGAGAGACGAACCACCGCGCCGATGCGCTCGCCGTTTCGATATAACACCCACTCGTTACCGTCCGTGTAGAGTATATTCGGAACGGAAGAGTAGCGCTTGAATTGCTTGCGGTTACGTCCTTTAAATCGTCTGGAGTCGGCGCCGACGCCGGGCGCCTTGAGTTCGACGTATCCAGCCAGTAACTGGTTCAGGTGGATGGCGTAATCGGGGCGGCCCAGACGATCCGGCAAGGGCGCCTCGCCCGTGCAGACGATGTCAGAGCCTGACCCGGTGGCCGCTTCGCGCATAAAGCGTTCGAACGGAGCGCGCAGTTGCTCCTCAGGCTCCCCTGCAACGAACTGGTTGGATTTCTCTGTTACGGAAGCGGCAAACCCCTGTAAGGCAGGGTGCAGGGAAACGGGTGTACTCATGGCTGAACTCACGTCAAAAATCCGGCGGCTACGGTATGCAGCAGACACGAAACAGCGTTACTGCACTCTGAAACGATTTTGGTACCGTGCGAACAGCCGGTACGTTTCCACATGAAGGCGATCGTTCGTCGAGCCAAAAAGCCGTTAGCAGACCGGCGTTATTAAGCAATTTTCGCGCATGGCGTTTTTCGTCCCTGAGCGTATGGAACCCCACCCCTTGATTATGCCTGTATCGCCCGAAAAAACTCAAATATTTTCAGTAACTGAGAAATGTGTTTTCGTCGGGGGCGTGAAAAAAAGTATTTTGACCTTTTGCACCCTGTGTACACGAACCGCCCGCATCATGAACCCCGTCTATCTCGACCATGCCGCCACGACGCCGCTTGACGCGCGCGTGCTTGAGGCCATGCAGCCTTTTTTCGGGGAGCAGTTCGGCAATGCCTCTTCGGTGCATGCCCTGGGCAGGCAGGCGCGTTTCGCGGTCGAGGAATGCCGCGAGAAGGTGGCGGCTCTTCTGGGCGCTGAACCGGGAGAGATTGTTTTCACGAGTGGGGGCACGGAGTCCAACAACATGGCGCTTGGGGCCGCATCCGGCGGGGTGTTGACCTGTGCGACCGAGCACGAATCCGTGCTTCGTTCCGCAGAAGCGTTGCAATCTTCCGGGAAGACCGTTCGCATGCTGAAGCCCGGCAGGTTCGGCGCGGTTTCGA
>JANQSQ010000325.1 GCA_028283985.1 Rhodothermales bacterium
CGCGAGGAGTGAAGTTTGGTGGTTCCAAATGAGCGACGAGCAACGAAGAGTGACGCCGTGACCGGCGGAACCCGAAGGGCGGGGCCTGTTTTCCCGCCAGGTCAGGCGCCGCTGCATAGTATTAACAGGCCCTAGGCTGATGTATTGCAAACTACGCTAAGCCGGTGCGGATCCCTTGTGCAGTATTTCCACTTTTTGCGTGGCGGCTTGCGTAGCGTTACGTACGGTGACCTGGTGCACAACCCGGTCTGCAAGCTCTCCAAACAGTTTCGCCGACACACTTTCCGGCTCGGCAAATACGATGGGCGTCCCTTGATCGCCCGACTCCCGCAGCCGCTCCCGGATCGGTAATTCGGCCAGCAAGGGAATGTCCAATTCCTTGCTGAGCGCGGCAGCGCCTCCACGTCCGAAAAGATAATATTTTTTGTCGGGAAGTTCGGGCGGCGTAAACCAGGCCATATTCTCGACCAGGCCCAGCACCGGCGCCTGCACGTTCTCGAACATGGCCACGCCTTTTCGGGCATCGGCGAGAGCAACAGGCTGCGGCGTCGATACAATCACCGCACCGGTGAGCGCAAGGCTTTGGACGATGGTAAGTTGAATATCTCCGGTGCCCGGCGGCAGATCCAGAATCATATAATCCAGGTCGCCCCATGCACATTCTCCGAGAAACTGCCGGATGGCGTTCGTAACCATGGGACCTCGCCAGATAACGGCTTTTTGGGGATCCACCATCATGCCCATCGAAAGCAGTTTCACGCCGTGGCGCTCCACGGGCATGATCTTACGGTGTGCATTGACTCGAGGCTTTTCATCCACTGCGCCGAACATAAGCGGTACGGAAGGCCCGTATATGTCGGCGTCCACGAGCCCTGTGTCGTACCCTTTTTGACGGAGTGCGCCCGCCAGATTCACAGCCACCGTGCTCTTGCCCACGCCCCCTTTCCCCGATGCTACGGCAATGAAATTGACCACCCCTTCGGGCTGTACGCTTTTTGCAGATCCGCCGTCGTGCATATCGAGGGAAATCATCTCGAAATCGACGGTGATATCCACGGCGACTTCTTCGCGCGTTTCCTTGCGTATGGCTTCCCGGCACAGAGAGGCCGCATTCTCGGCAAACGAAGCCGGCGGATCCTTCAACAGAATCGTAAAAACCACCCGGTCATCCTTGACCACAAGGCCTTTCACCAGATTCAGGCGCAGGATATCCTTGCCGCGGTCCGGTACCACGACGGACGACAGGGCGCGCAATACCGCTTCAGTAGAGACAGGCATAAAGGGAATAGACAGGAATAGCCAACGTTTCTGTAACGCGGCGGCGCGATAGCGCCATACCGTGCGCCAGGGCCTGTTGACACTATGCAACGATGCTCTGTTCCATCAGGCACGGCGTCCATCAAGGCGCGAGGAGTGAAGTTTCGTGGTTCCAAATGGGCGACGAGCAACGAAGAATGGCGCCGTGACCGGCGGAACCCGAAGGGCGGGGCCTACTCCATTTCTTCCGGCGTACGCGATGCGAACACCCGGATCCCCCATGCTTCAGGATCGTTGGGCGGACTGTCCTCGAAATCTCCGTAGGCATGCGAAAAATCGGCCGTGAAATAGACTGTGTAGACCCCCGGAGCCAGCGGCAGGGTCCCGACAAACATCCTGTTGCGATCATCGCCGCCGGCCGGAATCGTATTCTGCCAAGTCATTTCCCAAACGATCTCCTCGGTCTCCGCATTCTC
>JANQSQ010000187.1 GCA_028283985.1 Rhodothermales bacterium
CTTTCCAATTTCCCGCACGCAAAAAATTCGCCCGTTATGCCGCACGACCGATTCGGCCTTGACGATTTACCCGACCGCCCCATCAGGCCGCGAACGTCGGGCCTGACCCTCGTACTGGATAAAGGCCTCTCTGTACGGCAGGCGGAAGACATGCTGCAAGTGAGCGCCGACTATGTGGATGCCGTAAAACTGGGATGGGGTACCGCCGTGGTCACGTCTTGTCTTGAGGAGAAGTTGCGCGCGTACCGGTCTGCGCAGGTGCCGGTCTGCCTTGGCGGCACGCTGTTCGAAGCATTTTACATGCGCGGCCTGCTCGACGAGTACCGCGCCCTGCTTCATGCTCTTCAGATCGAATATGTCGAGATTTCCGACGGGACGATTACGCTCCCGCACGAAGAAAAACTCGGCTGCATTCGTTCCTTCTCGGAAGACTTCAGGGTGTTGAGCGAAGTCGGTTCGAAGGATCGGGCAAGCATCCTGTCTCCCGACACATGGGTTCGGATGATCCGTGACGAACTGGAAGCCGGCAGCTGGAAAGTTATTTGCGAAGCGCGCGAGAGCGGAACCGCCGGCGTTTTTGATGCTTCCGGCCAGATCCGGTCGGGTATCATGGACGAGATCGTGCAGCATATCGATCCCGTGCAGCTGGTTTTCGAGGCCCCTCGGAAGTCCCAGCAGGTATGGTTCATTCGGAAATTCGGCCCCAACGTGAACCTTGGGAATATTCCCCCGGATGAAGTGATTCCTCTCGAAACGCTTCGTACGGGTCTTCGGGGAGACACGTTGCTTTCTTTTTTCGAGGCGCCCGATCAGGGGGGCTGAAGGGAAACAATTCTTTAACGGGCTACGTACCTGCCCGGCTAAGCAGGAGACATCCGCTTGTTTCTTCAAGGTAAACTGCTTGCGAAGCCGTCCCGCATAGCGTATTTTAAAAGGCTTCGCTGTAAATACCGTGCAGAGAAGCTTACAGAAAAGATTTGCAGGCCCGACACAGTATCATTTGGCATTGGAGACATGTCGCGCAAAGATGACATAACGGGGCGCGGACCCAGGACGGGCAACCACGTTTCCCACGCCCACAACAAGGTGAAGCGTCGCTTCCTCCTCAACCTTCAGAAAAGGAGATTCTACATTCCGGAGGAGGATCGGTACATCACCCTGAAAGTGTCGGCGAAGACGCTGAAAACGATCAACAAGAAGGGTATTCAGGCCGTTCTCCGAGAAGCGCGGCGGCAGGGCGTGCGCGTCTGACGCCCGTATGACCCGGCAACGTATGCGCCGGAACCCGTAACCCGGATAAAGATCATGGCTAAAGCGAAAGGAGTTCGGATTCAGGTGACGCTCCAGTGTACGGAAGCGCCGGGTACGTCGCGGTATTCCACGACGAAGAATCGTCGCAATACGGATCAGCGGCTGGAACTCAAGAAGTATAACCCGAAGCTGCGCAAGCACACGCTGCATCGGGAAATCAAATAGGGGACGCGGGCATTCTCCGCTGTCACAGAAATGTTCGGTAGATCGCCATGGCGAAAGCACAGACATTCGGCGACAAGGTGCGCAAGAAGCGCGGATCCGCCAAACAGATGGCCAAGATTGTGGTCGCTGAAAAGAAAGCGAACGGCCAGTATAGCTTCCGGGCGCGGATGGTGCCCACCGATGCGGTCCAGGAGGCCTTGAAGGCGGCAAAACAGGCGTGCTGACGGCTGCTGCGTTGTTTTTGATGGCGCGGTCCAGGCAGTGAACCCGTCGCATTTTGCGGAGAGATATTGCAGGATGCGCGCTTGTTCACAAAATCGAGGCGTGGCGCAGTCCGGTAGCGCATCTGCTTTGGGAGC
>JANQSQ010000357.1 GCA_028283985.1 Rhodothermales bacterium
GTTTGCCGGCGTCCGGGCCGGCAAACGCCCGCCAGCGTTCAAGAAAGGGAGGAAGGTTCATGGCTACAGACCCGCGAGGGCATCGAGCGTGCGGGCAAATTCTCGTGTGGTCGCCCGCGCATCGTGCCGCATGATTTCTTCCGGCTTCGGATCGAACGGGATCGGCAGCGGTTGCCCGAGCTCGCGGGCATGGAGGCAATCCGTCAAAAGGCGCACCGCCGCGGTCTTATCCTGTATCTGTATCCCGGTCCGGGTGCGCTGGAGCATTTCCCCCACTTCCAGATTCGTCGAGAGCGAGAGGATGGGGCGCCCTGCCGCAAGATACTCGAAAATCTTTGCGGGGACGACATGGCGGGGGTGCATATCGTTGATTACAAGTAAAAGATCGAACCGGCGAAGCGTGGAAAGCGCCCGTTCGAGCGGAACAACGTCCTCACATACAAACCGCCCTTCCAGCCCGTGAGCGCGGGCCTGCGCAGCGTCGGTCTCGGAAAGCGACCCGAAAGAATGTATGCAAATACGCTCGACGAGAGAAGCCTGCCGCTTCCGAAGTTCGACCAGTACATCCATAATGGGCGCAGCAGGCGATATGGCCCGGAAACGCCCGAAAAAGCCGATGCGCAACATGGACGAGCGAGCCGGAAGAACATTTTCTCCATGGACATTTCCCTCTATAGCAATGGGATCGTCGAAAACGTCCGGATCGAAACTGTTTCCAATGATGACCGTCGCGGGGTCAAGGCGGGCATAGCGTTCCCGGTATGCATCGGCAATTCGCCGGGTTTGAAACATGAGTACATTCGCCCCTGCCACCACCCGGCGTTCCGCATTCCTGTCAATGCGTTTGACCCAGGCCCATTTTTTCCTGGTGCGCACCTCGGACAGCGTCCAGGGGTCGCGAAAATCCGCAATGTACGGAACGCCGAGCCGCTTGCTCAACCACTGCCCTGCCACCAGTCCGGACCAGGGATTTCCGGTAGCCCAGACAACCTGCGGATTGACTTCGGCCGCTTGCCGCAGCATCGTCCCGAATTTTGCGGCAAAAAGAGGAAGCCAGGCATCTACGGGAAACTGCCGGTCCAGTGCGGCAATCCATGAAGCTGGCGCAGCCTGGCGGGAACCACCCCCTTTTCCCGACGGCGCTCCCAACTGACTCTCGGACCGGAACGTGCGGTCCATGGGCGATGCAATGCTCAGCACGCGAATGTCCTTAAGAAGATGCGCCTCTTTGTCGGTGAGTTGCGCCCCCGGAGATGCAATGGTCAGAATCGTCGGCTCCCAGCCGAATTCGCGCAGATGAATGGCAAACCGGAACGGGCGCATGGACCCTACACGGCGGCGGGGCAGGAAGTAAGGCGCCAGTAGAAGAACTCTTTGGGGAGATGAATGCACAGATCGTCGGCGATCAGGGAGCATGCCAGGCAAAAAGCCCGTACAAAGCGCGTCGAAAATAAGGATTTTTTGAGGAAGTTTCGTATTACTTGGGAGTTTGTGAAAAAGGGTCGGCTTTCGATTCTCGCCGGGGGTTCGTTTATTACAAACTTGTATGCAATAGAACGCGTTCGACAAACGTCCGCCTTACACAGCCTGAAGAATGAATACTTACGAGAAGATAAACATAGGCGATTCCTTTTCAACCACGCGCTTTCTGTCCGTGGAAGATGTGCAGACGTTCGCAGACCTGACCGGGGACGACAATCCGATCCATGTGGACCCCGAATACGCAGCTACGACGCAGTTCGAGCGGCCGATCGTACACGGCATCCTGCTGCTGGGCATTATCTCCAAGGTGCTTGGGCGGGATTTCCCGGGCCACGGTTGCATTGCCGCCTCCATTTCCTGCCGCTTTCTACGCCCCGTGCCCGTAGGGTCTGAAATCACGGTCGAGATCAAAATCAGCGAAAAGATCGAGAAACGGAAGCATGTCCGAAGCCGGGTGTATGTCTACTATGAAGGACGTCTGGCCGTTGGGGGCGAGGCTACCATTGTTCCGCCCTCGGAAGACAACGTAGGAGAAAACGGCGCGACATCCGACATGGACCAGGAACAAATGGTCCATGCGGAATAAGAAGGTATAAGTATTTGTTAATAAAGGATTTATGTAAATTTTTTATACTGCGCGCCCCGCGGATGTTTAAGAACATTTTGATGTTTCACGTGAAACATTGGAGGCGCATATCTTCCGACGGTTTCACGGCGGGGACTATACGTCTGGTTCGGCAGAGGCCAGAGGGCGCACCTGACCGTCCTCAACGAAAAGCGCCCGGTGTTGCCCCTTGTCGAAAGGAACAAGCCCATCGAAAGGTCGCCGAGCTGTGGCGGAAATGATCGTTTGTCCGATGCGGTCGGATTGAAGCAGATCGAGAAAGGCTTTCGACCGGGAAGCGTCCAGGTGTTCAAATACGTCGTCGAGGAGCAGAATAGGGCGCTCCCCGGTGCGTTCCTGCAGAAAAGCGTACATGGCCAGTTTCAGGGCCATGCCGAACGTGCGGTGCTGCCCTTGCGAAGCGTACCGGCGGACCAGCATATCGTCCAGACGAAACGCCAGATCGTCGAGATGCGGCCCGGCGAGCGTGGTTCCCCGGCGGCATTCGTCCTCGAAGACAGCGGCCAGTTTGTCCCGGTAGGCTGCCTGGATTGTTTCAAGAGGCGCCGGCGCGGAAAGACGCAGATTGGCATGGTACTCCATAGTCGGCTTTTCCGCCAC
Organism: Rhodothermales bacterium; assembly: GCA_028283985.1. Taxonomy (GTDB): domain Bacteria; phylum Bacteroidota; class Rhodothermia; order Rhodothermales; family VXPQ01; genus VXPQ01. The sequence continues at coordinate 2,708 of JANQSQ010000357.1, forward strand.
GGACTCGATGGCCTCATAGGCCTGATGCAGATAGTCTGCAAACGCATCCGTAAAGCCCTGCCGGGCCTGCACAATCCGGCTTCCGAATGTTACCAGTTGTTCGTCCCAGGAAGCAAGTATGGCCGGCGTATTATCCATAGACCCGCCTTCTTTCATGCCGGCGAGGTAGCGGTTGCGCTGCTTCAGCACCCGCCGAAACCTGAGCAGGGCGTCGAGATACAACGGGGTAGCCTGACAAAGAAGATTGTCCACGAAACGGCGGCGGTTATCGGGCCCCCCGGAGGTCAGGGCATAATCCTGCGGAGCGCACGCGACCACCGGCAATTGCCCTACCATGGAGGACACCCGTTCCTGTGCAACCCCGTTCATGAACATCCGCTTCCCCTCTCCCGGTACATACGCCATGCGCACACGCCGTTCCCGGCCGCCATCGCTCACGAACAAGCCTTCCACTTCGGTATGTTTCGCGCCGCGCCGTACAATATACCGGTCGCCCGATGTGACGAAACCCTTTGACAGGCAGGCATAATGAATGGCGTCCAGCACATTCGTCTTCCCCGCCCCATTGGGGCCATACAGGAGATTCACCGAGGGGGCAAGCGTACACTCGGTACGCTCGTGCATGCGGAAATCCGTAAGGCGAATCGACTTGAGATACATGGCCTGCTCATAACATCGCAGCATATGTACGTCGGCTGCGACGATTTCGTTCGGGGGCGCCGCACTCGACGGATCTGCGCTCCAAAACATGGCGCGGCGCCCCAGTTTCCGTAATTCCAACCGGATCATATGCCACACACCGAACCGCCCCCCCTTTTCTCGGAACTCGAGCATCTGGCCACGGAGCAGCGCAATCCCGGTTCCCGGAACATCGATCTGGCGTCGGTACCCGAAATCCTGGAGATCATCCATACAGAGGATCGGAAGGTTCCCGAAGCCGTGCGCACGGAAATTCCGTACATCGCGGAGGCCGTCGAGCTGATCGTGGATGCCTTCAAGCAGGGCGGACGGCTGTTTTATGCAGGTGCAGGAACGAGCGGGCGCCTTGGAATCGTGGATGCTTCGGAATGTCCGCCTACTTTCGGGAGCGATCCCGAGATGGTGCAGGGCATCATTGCGGGGGGGCGCGCAGCGGTTTTTCGATCGCAGGAAGGCGCCGAGGACCTCGAGTCCAACGGCGTGGACGCATTGATCGAAGCCGGCGTGCAGCCGCCCGATGTCGTATGCGGAATCGCAGCGAGCCGGCGAACCCCTTTTGTGGTGGGCGCGATCCGGCATGCCCGCTCCATCGGCTGTAAAACGATCTATGTTACCTGCAATCCGCGCCAGCACTTCAATCTGGAGGTGGATGTGGCTATCTGCCCGGTGGTCGGCCCCGAAGTAATCATGGGTTCGACGCGCATGAAATCCGGGACGGCGCAAAAACTGGTGCTCAATATGCTCACGACCGCCTCGATGATTCGCCTCGGCAAAGTGTACGAGAATATGATGGTGGATCTTCAGATGACGAACGCGAAGCTGGTCGAGCGATCCAAACGCACCGTAATGACGGTGACGGGTGTATCCTATGCCGAAGCCGCGGAATTACTGGATCGCGCCGGGGGACACGTAAAGACGGCATTGGTCATGCATCTTGTCGGGGTGGATGCGGAGGAGGCGGCCGGTCGGCTTGAGAAAGCAGGGGGATTTGTGCGGGCCGCGATTGGAGGATTGGGATGATGTTTCACGTGAAACAATGAAAATTATTTTCTATAAGTACTTATTTTAAGCATATTTACATAAAATTTTGTCCTGCTCCCGCGGCGAAAATTCTGAAAATCCGGGTTACAGTGCAATAAAAGCCGTGAAATTGGGCCTGGTTCAGTCGCCGGTTTTTCGTTCGAAAGGTTTGTACTCCAGCAAGGCGGACTGCCCGAAAACGTCAACGATGGCTACCGACATTTCGACGCCGAATGCATCCGTAAGCCTCATTGGCTTGCCGAGCCGGAAGGGAACCGGCTGCTGCCGCCCCTGCTCAATGGCGATGTTGTCTGCGTACAGATAGGTCCGGTCGGAGGTATCGCGTATCGGATTCAATCTTCCGCGCAGTCCGGGGACATGCCCGGCGGCTGTCGGAAAAAGAACCGCGCCTCCAGTCGGGAGGGGGACCAGTTCGAGCAACAGGCCCCCCTGGCGCGGCGTCCATTCCCGCGCCAGTCCGGCGGCGTACCCAGGCACGGCCGCATAAACCGTCATCGGCAGATGCGTAGCGTACAGATCAAAGTGCGCTTCGCCGGATTCGTCGGTTGTCACTCGCTGCCAGGTCTTGTTCGGAAAGAGAGCAAGGACATCAACGCCCGCCAGCGGTTCGCCCTCCGAGTGCGCCGTAACCGTAGCGTCCGACGGCGTAAGTTCGAGTCTGGCGGCCGGAATAGACAGAACCAGACTCGACTGATCGACGACTCTGTACTCCGGCGCAACGCCAGCGGTCTCACGGGTTTCCTTGAAGATAATCGAGACGCCGTCCCCCCGGCGCTCCATCATGTACCCCCGATGCCCGGACCCGGGGATTTCGCCGACAGGAATTCGCGCAAACACGGAAGCAAGCACCTCGTTGCGCGTGGCCTGGCTCGAATCCATGCTTTCTATGGTCATCCCGTTGGGAAGCTGGCCGGGCGAGTCGATCTCCAGCCGATCCTTGAACATCGACAGTCGGATTCGCCGCGAGGCCATGGAATAGTCGCGGTGCACAACCGCGTTGACCACCGCCTCGAACACTGCGGCCTTGCTGTACTGGGACGCATCTTCTCGCAAAGGAGTCTTGCGCGCCGCAACGCGCATGTTGCGGACCACGAACTTCACAGCGTCGGCGATCTGGACTGGAAGCGGCCCTCCGATCTCCTGTGCGTCCAACTGACCGGAAGCGCGGTCTTTGCCCCTGTAGCAGGTCGCCGCGATCATGGCTTGCGGCAACCACTCCTCGGGCCGGTTGGCGCAGAGCAGTACGCCAGCGACCGTGGCCCGGTGTGCATCGGCCTCATCGGCCGCCAGAAGACGAAGATTCCTCAGCGCACGCTGAGGATCGGTCGCTCCCGCAACGCTGAGTAACGGTTCCCACAAGCGCTCGTTGAGGGTTTCGAAGCCGGTCTGAGGAACAATCTGCCTGTCGAACCATAGGTAGCGGCTCTGGGCGCGCCTCTGCGCCAGGCGAAGCCGCTCGTCGCTATTCATTCTGCGCTTTGAACCACCCACCCGAATATAGCTCCCACCCGGGCTGTCATGCTGCGACTCGCCCTGTGGTACTTCCACCGCCAGCAGAAACTTTCCATCCAGTTCCACATGGTAAGTGCGAATGCGGACGGGCGGCTCAATGGCATCGGTAGAGACTTCAACGACTATGGAGTCCAACCTGACGATCTCGTCGCGAGACAGACCCTGCGCATCGCCCTGATCGGTGACGCCGCAGAACAACACGCCGCCCCTGGCGTTGGCGAACGCCGCAATCTCGTCAGCCAGATCATCCCGCTTAGGACTTTCCAGACGGTCGCCGGCGAGCGCGATTTGCTTGAATTCCTGGCGACTGTCCTCTCCGAGACGGAGCTGGCGCCTGACTGTTTCTTCGGTGTAATTCATCGGTCCCATCCAACTGGAGGCCATCTTCCTCGCGTTTTTCTTTCGGACAATCAATTCCCAAACGTTTCCAGCCCCTGATTGCTTCCGGGATTTACGCAGAGATGGATTGAACGACTTGTGCGCTGCAAGGATGCATCGAAATGCCGACGCGCCACGGAGTTTGAGCACCTGCACGTTCTGGAACAACCGTGCTTACGGTCCAAAAGGAGTTAGCTGCCATCGAAAAGCAATCTGCCTTAAGGCCTGAACAGCCGTCCCCCAACCGAACCCCGCCGCGGATTCAGTTACGCTCCCCGGTCTCCATCTCTTCGAGGGACGGGAGCAGCGTGTGCTTCACCCATCCGAATTCGGGGTTTATTTCAAGCGCCCGCTCGAATGCCGTCCGGGCCTCCTCCAGATTGCCCCGGTCCATAAAGACAATCCCGAGGCGCGCATACGTATCCTCGTGACCCCATGACGGCAACACAGGGTCTTCCACCACTTCTTCCTCGAAGAGGCGAGCCGCTCTGTACAGCCCCTCGAGTGCGCGGTCCTTGTTCCCTCCCACAATGCGCGGGAGATTATAGGCAGTGATAGCCCTCAATAACACAACCCTCGGATTATCGGGCGCGAGTTCCCGGGCCCTGGACATAGCCCTGTTGAACTTGTGTCCCAGGGTTACGGCTTGCAAGGGTCGCACCGTCATCTTCTGGCCGTATGCGGCGGAAAGCATTAACCAGCCCTCGGCAAAATCTTCGTCCTGATCGGTCGCCGCTTCAAGATGATCGATGGCGTAGTTGACGTGCTCCAGGATTTCGCGATTGCGGTTCGAGTCATCCAGTTCATGCAGAATGTTGGCCAATTCGCTTGCCGCCGACGCGGCATAATAATGGGCGAATATAGCCAGACTGTCGTCATGGACGGCTTGCTCGAAAAGCGCGCGGACCTTCAGGAGTTTGTCCTGATCGTCATGATTGGCCCCATCCGCCAGCATCTCCTTGCCTTCGAGCAATAACTGCCTGGTTGACTGTGCCTGAACGGGTACGCTGCATGCAAAAAGCGCCGCAAATACAATGATGGTGATCGTTTTTCGCATGCTCTTTTTGCGCCAGGAAAAGGTGAGACGGCTCAATATGGGAATTATATAGTTCCCTAACTGTGTAAACTCACCAGGTTATTCAGTGGGATATCGAGGGATTGGATAGGCGTTCGGTATTTCAAGCTGGCATGTGGTCGATGCCAATTGTATCGGTGCAGCCAGCGGGGGAGGTGCTCCCCGCGCTGTCCGGAATTGTCGTAGGCTCGTGCGTAGGCCCATTCGTGCAGCGCGGTTTGGATGAAGCGTTCGGCTTTGCCGTTGGTTCTCGGGGTGTAGGGCCGCGTTCGGATATGTTTCAGTTTCAGTCGTCGACACAGTTTTGCAAAGCGTTTCGAGCGATAGCAGGAGCCGTTGTCGGTCATAACGCGGGTAAAGGCGATTCCGAGCGTTCGGAAGTAGCGCAGCGTATCGAGCAGGGCGCTACAGGCGCTGTGGGCGGTCTCTGCGGGCTGGATGCAAGCGAAGCTGACCCTGGAATGATCGTCGATGGCCACATGCACGTATTCCCATCCGGCTCCTGCGGAGTGCTGCCGCCGGTCTCCGGTGACTCGATGGCCCGGACGTACGAAACGTCCCAGCCGCTTGACGTCCAGGTGCAGCAGGTCTCCCGGATGGGGGTAGACGTAACGGTGCACCGCAACCGGAGGATCCAGATGGGACAATCGGTTCAATCCGGCCTGCTTGGCTATCCGGGCCACCGTGCTGTGCGCCACGCCGGTTCTTCGACTAATCTCGCGATAGGTGCATCGTTCGCGGCGCAGAGCCAGAATCGCCTCCCGTTGCTTCTCCGAGGTGCGATGCGGGCAACGGACAGGACGCGAAGAACCGTCCTCGAGACCTTCTCGACCCTGTGCGCGATACCGGGCCAGCCACTTGTAGGCCGTGCGTACGCTGACCCCTGAGGCCTGGGCGGCTTCCTCGACGCGAAGCCCCTCGTTAACGATGCGGCGAACCAGAATCTCTCGACCCTTCGGCGTCAATCGGGCATTCTTGTGTATCTTCATTCGGAACCCTCACTGGTTTTCGG
>JANQSQ010000367.1 GCA_028283985.1 Rhodothermales bacterium
GAGAATTGAGGCGGCGCAGGCGCAATGGCGCCTTTTCCTGTATCGCCGCCGCCGTCGCCGTCACCGTCACGGACGCGCCCTCGGCTACCGGGTTCGGCAATACCGGCAGGCGCACCGTCGGCAGCGTTTTCTGCGTCAGACTGTCGTTTTACATTGTTCCAGTTCGACGTCGTGAACGTGAACTCTCTGTTCGTCTGGAGGCTGATCTTGTCGGTATCAGTGGAACTAAGCGTTACGTAGACTTCATTCAGCGGCGCGGCGTTCAGCTTGATCGTGAAGCTGGCTGAGCCGTTTTCCGCCAACGAAAGCGATGTCGGGTTGAGCACCGGGGCGTTGCAAGCCCCCTGAGCATAGGCCGGGACGGTGCCGAGAGGGCTCAAGAACGCCAGGAAGAATGCGCAGGGAAGGGTGATCGGAGCCCAAGACAGGAATCCTGGGAAAGCATGGAAGAGGCGGGAAGCAAGTCCTCTGTGTGGCGGGCGGGGAAAACCGGCCAGGGCTGGTTCAGAGGAGCGGCTTCGGCGTGCGGACGGAAAGCGGCGGGAGACGGGGGGCAGCGCCGCCACGGCCCGGTCGAGCGCCTCCATGACCGACGGAGCGGATACGGCGCTTGTTAAAGGGTACCTTCTCTCTCTCTCTCTCTCTCTCTCTCTCTCTCTCTCTTCAGGCAACGTACGCGCCATTCGGCGGCGGCGTATTCAGTCCGCGAACTTCGTCGGATCGTTCCGGAAATGGTCTGCCTGATACCCCCTGTTCGCGAAAGCTTGCCCCTCGCTGATAATAGCCGCAAGGCTTCCCGTTTCGCCTTCCAGGATGGCAGGAACCCTCCTGCTGGCCTTCAGCCCACCCATGCAGTAGGTGACTTGGCTTCCGGGCGCTCCCGTCGTCAGATACCATGATGTGATCCGATCCCTTGCAACGTCGCCCGGCTGTGCGTACCATATAGCCCATCGACTGCCCATTCAAATTTTCCGCCATGTCGCTCAACGATCTGTCCCGCTCGCATACGACCGTAAGCGACCTGTTTTCCGGCATGGACCCGGAAGCGTACCGCCTGACCGCCGAGCAGGTCGCCTTTTTCCGTGAGAAGGGATACCTGTCCGGAATTCGTCTTCTTAATGACGAACAGGTCGCAGCGCTTCGAACGGAATTGCAGGAGTTTTTCGACCCGGACCACGAGGGTCATGAACTCTGGCACGAATACCATACCAACGAGTCCGGCGACCCGGACAACGTATTGTTTCATGCCCTGGGCGCCTGGCGGATTCGTCCGGGATTCCATGACGCGCTTTGGAATCCGGCGTTCACGGCGCCGGCGGGGCAACTTCTCGCCGGTCCGGGTCGGTTCTGGCACGACCAGCTTTTTTGCAAACCCGCCCGGCACGGCGGGGTGGTGGCATGGCATCAGGATTATTCGTACTGGACCCGCACGCAGCCCCTGTCGCATCTCACATGCTGGATCGGGCTGGACGACGCCACGGTCGATAACGGGTGCATCTGCTACATTCCGGGGAGCCACGAATGGGAGCTGCTTCCGATCACGGGGCTGGCGAACGACATGGAGGCCATTTTTCAGGTCCTGACCGAGGAGCAGAAGGAAGCGTTCAACCCCGTCTCGATAGAACTCAAGGCCGGGGAGGCCGCCTTTCATCATCCCCTGATGGTGCATGGTTCCCATGCGAACCGGACGGATCGCCCTCGGTGCGCCATGGTCATCAATGTAGTGCGGGACGGGGTGCGCTCCGCCACCGACGAGCCGCTCCTCGACGGAGTCCCGACCATTGGTAAAGGGAAGGCGCTGGACGGCCAATTCTTTCCCCTCCTGTACGATCCGATTCATTCATGAAGCACATCGTTTTCGCACTGTGCGTCGTACTCGCGGCACTCGCTTTCCCTGTTTCTGCACACGGTCAGGAACAGGCCCCGTTCCGGCTTGCTATCGCCCGCCTTACCCACGACCATGTGCACTGGATATTCAATCGTCCCGGCAAGTCCGATATCGATCTCGTCGGCATCCATGAGCCGGATATCGCGCTGCAGGAGCGTTTCATCGAGCGATACGATCTTTCTCCAGAGCTTTTCTTCGCGGAGCTGGAAGACATGCTCGACGAGACGGCTCCCGAGGCGGTTGCAGCTTTCGGCTCCATTGCCGAACACCTGGAGGTGGTAGAGGCGGCTGCACCCCGCGGCGTCCATGTAATGGTGGAGAAGCCGCTGGCTTTTGCGATCGAGGACGCCCGGCGGATGCGCACATTGGCCGAGCGGCACGCCATCCGTCTCATCACCAACTACGAGACGACCTGGTATCCTTCCATGTATGCTGCGCAGGAGGCGATTGCCGACAGCGCGATCGGCGCGATCCGGAAGATGGTCATCCGCGACGGTCATCCGGGACCGGCAGAGATCGGGGTCGGCGACGAATTCCTGGAGTGGCTCACCGATCCGGCGTATAACGGCGCCGGGGCGCTCATAGATTTCGGTTGTTACGGGGCAAACATTGCGACCTGGCTGATGGATGGCGAAGCGCCCCAAACGGTGACCGCCGTGACGCAGCAGATCAAGCCGGATATGTATCCCGACGTGGACGACGAAGCGACGATTGTGCTGACCTGGCCGCATGCCCAGGCGATCATTCAGGCGTCCTGGAACTGGCCGTTCAACCGCAAGGATATGCATGTCTACGGCCGAACGGGGTATCTTTTCGCCCCGCGCGGCACGGAGCTTCGCATCCGGCAGGCAGGCGATGCGGAGGAGCAAGTACGCTTGTTCGAACAGAGACCCGCTCCGCTGGACGATCCGTTCAGCTATCTGGCCGCCGTGGTGCGCGGGGAAGTACAGATTTCCGACACCGACCTTTCTTCCCTAAAGAACAATGTAACCGTGGTGCGCATTCTCGACGCCGCCCGCGAGTCCGCCCGTACGGGCCGCACGGTGGTGTTGGAGTAGAACGGAGTGATGAAACGCTGGGGGTTTTTCCTGCCCCTGATACACCGCTATGAGTAAAAACTACTCAAAAAGAGTAAAAACGGATATTGGGGGGCGACGAGTTCAGCCAACGTGTCCTCGCCTCGGACGAAGAACTATGGGTATTCCCGGCTGCCGAAATTCTGCGTACATTCGATTAGCTATGCCGCTATCCAGTCCATGTATGGTCCTGGTTCCGAACATGCCTCTGCATAACCCCATCCGTTCTTCCGCGCGGCGTCTCAGGCTGCCTGTCTGTCTTTTTCTCCTGCTGTTTCTTGCCGCGCCCGTGCATGGGCAAGACAAGGCAGTCGGGTCGCCAACGGGAGATAGCGCATTACAGCTTGAGGAGCCGTTTCCTGCTCTCAGCTTCACCCGGCCCGTGGATTTTCAGGCGCCGGGGGACGGTTCCGGCCGGATTTTCGTGGTCGAGCAGGCCGGGGTCATAAAGGTTTTCGATAACAGCCCCGGTACCGCCTCCACCGAAGTTTTTCTGGATATAAGGAGCCGGGTTCGCGATCAGGGCAACGAAGAGGGGCTGCTGGGTCTTGCGTTTCATCCGGCATTCGCCACGAACGGATATTTCTTCGTGGATTACACGGCCTCCAATCCCCGGCGGACCGTGGTGGCTCGTTACAGCGTGGATCCGAACGATTCCGATCGCGCGCTGCCGGGAAGCGAGACGGTCATTCTCCAGGTAACCCAACCGTACGGCAATCATAATGGGGGGCAAATCGTGTTCGGTCCCGATGGATATCTGTACGTGGCGTTGGGCGACGGCGGATCAGGGGGCGACCCGCGCGACCACGGCGAGAACCCCGCCACCTTGCTGGGCTCCATCCTGCGCATCGATGTAGACGGGGGTTCTCCGTACGCCATTCCTTCAGGTAACCCCTTTGCGGGCAATACGGACGGCTATCGCGAAGAGATTTATGCGTACGGCCTGCGCAACCCCTGGCGGATCAGTTTCGACCCGTCGACCGGCCGTTTGTGGGCTGCCGATGTCGGACAGAACCTGTACGAGGAAGTGAACATTATCGAGAAAGGGGGGAATTACGGCTGGGATATCATGGAGGGACTGCATTGTTATGAACCGGCTGCGGGTTGCGACCGGACGGGACTGAAATTGCCCGTATGGGAATACTCGCACGATCTCGGCATTTCGATCACGGGCGGTTTCGTATACCGGGGAACGTTGGCTTCCTCGCTGGAAGGCCGGTATGTGTTCGCCGACTACGGAACGGGGCGCATCTGGGCGCTGGCGTCGGACGGCCCCGAGGTGCAGGTGGAGGAGATTATGAACACGGACCTTGCTATCTCGTCCTTTGGGGTCGATGAGGCGAAGGAGTTGTATGTATTGGCTTTCAACGGCAGCATATACCGGTTTACGGGAAACGAGGGCGACACAGACGATACAGACGATACAGACGACACATTATACAGTCCAAACAATCTTGGCGCGAGCCACAGTGTGGTGGACGGCAAGGCCGTGATCCATGTTACCTGGACCCGGCCAGGGCCTGAGCATGTCGAGGCCATCGAGTATTTCGAGTACCGGGTTAGAGAGGGGTATTATGCGGATGCGGGGGACTTCCATATTGGCTCGGAGGTGATTCCCTGGACCCGCGTGGAAAAGTCGGGGGACGGCGTGGCCATTGAGGGGTTGTTGCCGGAGAGCCGTTACCTGTTTTCCGTACGGTCCGTGTATAGTGACGGAAGATCGAGCGCCAGATGGATGAATCTGCCTGTGATCCCTGCCTCGCCGGTTTTCATTTCTCCCGGAGGTGGCGAATTGCCTGCAGAGGCAACGCTCGGACAAAATTATCCGAATCCGTTTAATCCGGAGACGACGATACGGTATGCCCTGCCGCGGTCCGGCAAGGTGCGTCTCGCGGTGTACGATCTGCTCGGCCACGAGGTAGCGGTGCTTGTCGATACGGTGGAGCCCGCAGGGCATCACGCCGCGCGTTTCGATGCAGGCGATTTGCCCAGCGGAGCGTACGCCTATCGGTTGCATACCGCAAACGGGGTGGTCGTACGCACCATGGTGCTGGTCAAGTGAATCGGCTTCCCGGCCCCGGAGTGAAAAGTCTCCTTGTAGCCGAAATTCTGCGTACCTTCAAGGTCTATGCATGGTCTCGACCCTGAAAATGTCTCTACATAACCCCGTCCATTCTTTCGTTTTGTGCTCCAGGATGCCGATCTGCTGCCTTGTCCTGCTGTTTCTTGGCGTTTCCGCAGGCGGCCTGGGCGAGTTTGCGGATCCGGAACCTGCACCGGAGGGCGGACTACAGCTTGAGGAGCCGTTTCCGGCGCTCCGTTTCACCCGGCCTGTGGATTTCCAGATACCGGGGGACGGTTCGGGCCGGATCTTCGTGGTCGAGCAGGCGGGGGTCATCAAGGTTTTCGATAATCGCTCCGATATCGGTTCCGCCGCTGCCTTTCTCGATATAAAGGATCGAGTTCGCGACCAGGGCAACGAAGAAGGGTTGCTGGGTCTTGCATTTCACCCGGAATTCGCCGCGAACGGATATTTCTTCGTGGATTACACGGCCTCCGATCCCCGGCGGACCGTGGTGGCCCGTTACAGCGTCGACCCGAACGATCCCGATCGCGCGCTGCCGGGAAGCGAGACGGT
>JANQSQ010000392.1 GCA_028283985.1 Rhodothermales bacterium
GTGAACGGTGACAAGGGTTACCTTCGCCTTGGATGCAGGCAGTGGATTCTGCACGATTGTTTTGACATGGGTCTCGTTGGTATTGATTGTGCCGGAACAAGGTCGCAACATTACACCTTGTTTTCCACGAGAAGCTGTCTGATCGAACCGAACCGTTTCTCCATTTCGATATTCGAAAAAGCATCATCACCGATGAGACTCTCTTTATGTTTCGGTCAAAGTGCAGGAACAGTTAAATCAGTGCGTCTCGCCACCAATTGAGCAGTACGCCGCGAGTAATGTAGTGAAAACAATGAAGATTAATGGGTGTGTCTTTCCGCATCCAGGTTCCGCCATACGAAGACGAGGCAATACCTGCCGGGACTTCTGGCGGATGTGAATCTGTGCCAATAAAATCTGGGGGTTGAAGCATTGGAGCGGGAAATGGTTTTCCTTCATGTAGAGATCGTGAACGATATTTGTAAACCTTGGCGAGCACCTTCTTCAATCCAGTATTCGTCCATTTGACTTGAAGCTGCTCGTGGTCTGGTCTGCGGTCTGGCTCATCCGGCATAAAACGCCTCGTAAAGTCGATGAATTTCTTGGTTGAGCCAAGCGTGGGCGAGATAAACTCGGCTACCCTACGAACGTGTTCAGCATCGCCATATTCTTCAAGATATTTTGCAAGATCCGGTTTAGATTCTCTGAGCCGTTCCTCATGACTGACCTCGGTTGAGTAAACATCGTTTGCGGCTGTCTCAAGGGCAGAAATAAACAGTAGCCAAGCGGAATTCGGTTCGGATTCTGCAATCCAAAGAGCGTTTTGGTAAGATCTGCATGCACGAATTAGGCTGATATAGCGATTGGGCTTGATTCGGGGAATTGATCTCAATATTGTTAACTTATCCATTGAACGCTTACCCACAACTTCCGGAAGGATCAATCGATGAGATCGGACGCGAACAACGGGTTTGGATTCGTAATGCCACTCGTAGGGTTGTCCATATGGATCTTGGCCGGGTTTGAATTCGCGTGACATGCCACCCGCCTGTATTCGAACTCCGAGAGCAACCGAGGCAAGTGCTGCAATTTCGTCAATCCAGAATCCACCGTGGTAAAGCGATTCGTCCTTCTTGGACATGTCAGGACGATAGTCGGGCAAGTGTATCGCAACTCTCAAGATAATCGGAGCATTGATGATGCCGGGACCTTCGGGAAATGGAATGGTGTTTAGAAAACCGTAGGGACCAAAGCCCTCAGAAAAATTACCAGTGAAACTTGAATCAGAGTAAAGTGGATACTCAACAACAGAAACATTGTGGAGTTCTGATTCTTCGCACCAGAGCCAGTTAAGTTGGGAAGAGAGTACGGTTTTTGTCTCGGCGTGCAGCAAGGATTGCATGTCACCAGATTGGGAGGGTTTAGTCATTTTTATCTGGATCGGCTATACGATTTTTCTTTTAGGATTGCGTCTTATCAGGCCGAGCAAGTTTTATCGTCTTGGCGGTGTCCTGAAAACTGTGTAAGGGCTCATCCGTACATATAGTTTCAGCAAGAGGCAAGGCCGGTGATCCCATTTACAGACAGCAGGCAAGCGCGCTCTCGGGGGGGTAACACCCATCTCGATTAATCCGCCACACGATCCATCGGGCTGCAAGCGTGACAATCCTCGAAAAAATTGCAGTAGAAGGCGTACAGATAAAAACAAAAATCGTTCGATCCGGAGGTTCCTCGGTAATTGACACCGCGAGTCACACCCATTTTTACCTCCTTCCCGCCACACTGGCAAGGGCTGCCTTCAGGACTTGGAAGCAAACTTTGGCAGTGTGCTCATCCGGTGTGAACCCTGAAATCATCTGTTCATAGGGGTGGATGTAATTTCGGAAATCGCGCAACCCGTGACTGAATTTCTTAATGTCGAGCTTCAAGACACCGACCTCGCAAGCAACATCTATCAACTGGGCGAGGCTCCATTCGTGGAAGGGTTTCGGCGAATCGTTCTTTGCCTTTGGCGTCGCTTTTGCTTGGTTGAATCTGGCTGGAGTTGTCTGAGCCGCCCCAAGCAGAACTGCCTCCAAGACACTACCACAGAGAAAAATGACCGACAAATGCGCACCGGCACCGAGCGCTACCCGGGCCTCATTCAGCCTTGCCTCGATGATCGACACGACCTGCGGATCGATTGGCAACTTTTGGATATGTGGAATGATAAACTCACGATTCAGGAACTCGTCTTCCGTCTGGACAGGCATGGGGGCAACGGATTGTCCGGTCAAACGCCCGACGATTCCTCGCGCTTTTTCAAGGACAATTTTATCTATGTCCTTGCCATTGAGTTCACAGTAAGCCTCGTAGGAATCCAGCATTTCCGAGAGCACGGTTCCCACCAACCCATCGGGTTCAACTCTCCAGAAAGCACGGAGCTTCTTGGCCTTGGATGATTCGAAATGATATTTATGTCCGTGGATATCGACGTTGTGCCGTCTGAAGAACTCGCCAAACGTGGGGTTGGTGAAATCGAGGACATAGCCTCCGTCCATATCGAACAGCTTTTCGAAATAGCGCTTCTCGTTGTCCGTTAAGGAACTCATACCATAGCCTCCACCGCCTTCGCGACCTCGTGGAGGCGGATTTCGCCGGAAATGAGCTTTGGAAGAAGGATATCCCGGATCTTCACAAGGATCCGGCTCTCGTAAACATTCTTCCTGATGCAGTCGTCTATAAGGCCAATTTGGCTTTCAAAACGGGCAACGATCTCTGGTGTCGGCTCGACGGCACTCAGGGTCTCGAATTGTCTCTTGTTGATTGCGCCAAAAACCGTCCCGCTGTGTTCGTACTGCTTCAATTCCTGCTGTATTGCCCATGCCGAATAGTAGGTGAAGGAGCGTGCTCCCGACCTGTGACGGAAAACCGCAACTCCTCGTCCAGCGCAGCACCTCTCCCAAGCCATGTTGATATCGCCAACTGGTGCCCTAACACTAACCAGCGTATCTCCAGGCTCGGCGATTCGAGTAGGAGCAGTGCAGAACTTCCGATTCTCCGGATACCGGAAACCGAAGTCAGTCCGGCCCTGAAAGAATGGTAAGCCCTCACCATCTTCGTTGTAGGTGCTGCCTGGAGGAGACTGTCCCATGGTCAGATTAAAGCACTCTACCAGTGTCTTCACCTCCCACCCCTCCGGCACCTCCCCCAATTCCGACTCCACCAGCCGATCCGGAAAAAGACCATAGAGATGTGCCGGAAGGCCCGGCAGCGATTCGCTGGGGCGCCAACGACCTTCCATTTTGGCCCGAACCGGCTCGAAATCGACAAACCACGACTTGAACAGCGCCTGCGCCATTACCTCCAGCGTCTCGTTCATCCGCTGGTTCAGTTCGATCTTGTCGTCCAGCGTACCCAATATATGGGCGATGGTCCGTTGCTCGGGGAGAGGAGGGAGGCGAAGACGAATTTTCTTTAGGACTGACCCTGAGATTTCTCGAAAAGTCGAGCCTGAAGCGTGGCGCTCTAATGTTTCGGTGTTGTTCTTCAGCCAGTAGTAAATGAACTCAGAGCATGTATCCTCGTCGGTCACAAGACAGCGAAAGCCTTGGTTTGTAGTGATGGGATTCGCTGCGATGGCTACGTATCCAATCGGGGCCCGCGTCGATAATAGCACGGTGCTAGTCGGGACCAGTTTCGCAGAACAACTATCAAATCCCTTTTGAGACAGATTTCGTGAGCCTCGTGAAATATATCGGTCATGAACTCCGGAAAGATCTTTTGGAGTCAGCCAAGGGATTTCTCCATTGAAGTTGTCCGGGTCTTTGGTCGATGGTGTACTACCACCCACGATTTCAGCAATTTCGCCAATCGCCACCTCGCACCAATCGCTCGACGAGGCCCCACCATCCCCGCCCGCTGCATTCTGAATTACCACATACCCCCGTTCAATCTCCCTATGAAAACGTTCCGGCAACCGCGCCCAATCGCGCGCCTCGACAAGGAAGGGGAGCGTGGAATCATGGAGCGCTTCCGTGAAATCGGCTAACGGACCGATCGGAACCTCTTGCAGGCCCGGCGCCCGCAGCACAAGGTCCAGGTCGCTTCCGTCATGACTCTCGCCGTTCACACGGCTACCATAAGCCCATACCTCGATTCCAGGCAGATGTTCGCACACCAGAGCCTCCAGTTTCTCTTGATGCCTGGGCGATAGATGCAACCGGTCTGCTCGACCGACAGCGGATGATTGTCCGGCGCCTGGGTCAGTCATCGTTCAATTCCTCAACGGCGGTGGCCAGCGCCCTGGCGTCTTTGATAAGGTCTGGAAGAAGTTCCAGGGTCGATTTCTCGAATGCCTCGCTGCGGTCATTTCCCGTGTGGTTCCGGTTGTCTCGATATTCCAGCCAACGCTCACAGGCATCTGCGGGGATCAAACTATATTTGGCGGCGTGGCGGAAGGTATTTCTGAAGGTAAGGCGATCAGCCTGTCGGTTACTGGCGAACCACGGGCGAAGGCGTTTTTTCAGTAGCTTGCCGCTTTGCTCCAGCACCAATTCAAACTTTTCGATGCAGATATTGCAGTACATGTCGTAGACGGTATCCTCCGGACTACTGCGATTGAGCGCATCGGACATGGATTCCAGCGTGTCGATGCAGCGTCTCAGATAGGCCGTGTCGATATTCATGACAAGCGTCAGGGCAATCCTACACGAACCCCAGCGATTTCAGATTCTCCGTGATCGCAGCGTCCAGCCGCGCCCCCTCCGCCTGCTGTTCGCGCAATTTCCCCACAAGCCGCTGCATCTTTTCCTCGAACGGCTCGCTATCCTCCGGCTGCGGTTCCACGCCCACATACCGACCGGGCGTCAGCACATGGCTATGCTTCCGCACTTCTTCCAGCGTGGTGCTCTTGCAAAAGCCGGGTGCGTCTTCATAGTCCCGTCCTTCGCGC
The DNA here is from genome assembly GCA_028283985.1 of Rhodothermales bacterium. GTDB lineage: Bacteria > Bacteroidota > Rhodothermia > Rhodothermales > VXPQ01 > VXPQ01. The sequence continues at coordinate 4,913 of JANQSQ010000392.1, forward strand.
CAGGCGTGATAGGTATTCGCGATACGGTCGATATCCTCATCCGTAAGCTCCCGGTGGGTGCGATCCGTCATGCGCCCCAGCTTGCGGGCGTCTACGAATAGGATTTCGCCGCGCCGGTCCCGGAATTTCCGGTTGCCGCTGCCGTCCCGGTCGCGCGAGAGAAACCACAGGCAGGCAGGTATCTGGGTCGAGTAGAAAAGCTGACCCGGCAACGCTACCATGCAATCCACCAGATTCTCCTCGACCAGGTTCTTCCGGATATCGCCCTCGCCGGACTGGCCCGACGACATGGAGCCGTTTGCCAGCACGAAACCGGCCATGCCTTCGGGCGCAAGATGATGAACCATGTGCTGTACCCAGGCGAAGTTGGCGTTACCCTTGGGCGGAGTGCCGTATTGCCATCGCTGGTCGTCGACAAGCCGCTCGCCGCCCCAAGTGGAGACATTGAACGGGGGATTAGCCAGAATATAATCGGCCTTGAGGTCCGGATGGCGGTCGTTGTGGAACGTGTCGCCGTGCGCGATCTGTCCCTCGATGCCCCGGATAGCAAGGTTCATTTTGGCGAGCCGCCAGGTCGTATGGTTCGACTCCTGACCGTAGATACTGATGTCGCCTTGCGCCCTGCCGCCGTTGCCGTTGCCGCTGGCGTGAGCGTTGATGAACTCGATCGACTGTACGAACATACCGGACGAGCCACAGCACGGGTCGTATACACGGCCCCGGTACGGCTCTATCATTTCGACCAATAACTTGACCACGCAGCGCGGCGTGTAGAACTCGCCGCCCTTCTTGCCCTCGGCGCTGGCGAACTGCGACAGGAAGTACTCGTAGACCCGGCCCAGTACGTCCCTGGAACGGGATTCGGCGTCGCCCACCCGGATATTGCTGACGAGGTCGACGAGCTGGCCGAGCCGCTGCTTGTCGAGCGCTTGCCGGGCGTAGTCCTTGGGCAGCACATCCTTGAGCGCCGGGTTGACGCGCTCGATGCCCGACATGGCGTCGTCCACAATCTGTCCGATGGCGGGCTGCCTTGCCCCGGCCCTGAGCTTTTCCCACCGCGCTTCGGGCGGCACCCAGAAAATATTCTCGGCGAGGTATTCGTCTCGATCCTCGGCTGCCTCTTTACCCCATTCCTCAAGGATCGCGGTGTGGCGTTCTTCGAACGCGTCGGAGATATACTTCAGGAAGATGAGTCCGAGAACGACATGCTTGTACTCGGCGGCGTCCATGGAGCCGCGGAGCGTATTGGCCATTTCCCAGAGTTCCGCCTCGTAGCCGACGGTCGCGCCGCTGTCGTTGTTTCGCCGGGCCATTCCGTTTCAGGACATTCGTACATCGTAGAACCGATTCGATGATACGAAGAACCCGGCAGATTTGCAGGTCGGGTTCACACAGCCGAAAGTCGAACGCCACCGGGCCAACCCCCTACACCATCTACCCGCCACACGAACTCCCCGCCCCTGTCGTGCATCCGTAACAGATCCAAAACAGTGCGGAGGATAAGGATCAAGCATCCGGGACGGATTCGTCGGCGTCCAGATCGGCGAAAACGGCGTCGCCGCGAGATTTCAGTTCCTGATTCAGGCGGGCCAGCGGTTCAGAAAATGCCTGCTCCAGCTTGATAATGTGCTTACACAGCCACTCGATCCTCGCCGGCCAGTTCTCTTCGTTGAACCCGTCGTACGGGTGCGAGTAGCAGATTCGACTCGCCGTCTTGTCGTACAGCCGTTGCCACTGGAGTTCCACGCCAAACCGCTCTTCGATTTCCTGCCGCTTCCGTTCGAGTTGTTCGAAGATCCATTTGTTCTCAGCAACCTGCGAACGATTCAGATAAAGCTCTACGCGTGCCTCGTTCTTGTTAAAGATCAGGTTGTACGTGCAGCGGGAGACACCGGTAGCACTGGCCAGCCAGTGGTGTTTGGACGGACTGATGTTCGCATACCGCGCTACGCCTCGCCTTCGGAGTTCCTCCAACATCCTCGTCCAGAATGCCATCCGCATCTCCTCAAGGCGCTTCTGGGCGCCCTTTACCGATTTCTCCTCGGATTCCTTCGCCGCCATCCCGATCATATAATCTGCCGCCTCTGGCACCGGGATGATCTGCTGCAGGTCGATCAGAACCTCCTCATCCAAGCTGTATGGCAACACCCGAAAGCACTGTGCTTGGACCCCGTGCCCGATCAGCCAGAGCACGGTCGCTGTGACCTCCTTGCGGAAGTTGGCCGCGACCAGTATCAGCCGCTGTTCATTACCCGCGTTTAGCACCGTGTCGTCGAGGTCTTCAACGTCGAGGAATTCGATCAGGTTAGTCACGGCGTCCTGGCCGTCAAAGCACCGGTCGAGATAGTTCTGGTAGATTTTGACAATCTCGGCCTTCTTCAGGGTGGAGCAATAGGCAACATATTTGAGTGCCTGCCACACGACATCGCGGCCCGAATCGTCGAGCTTGTTCTCGATGACCACCAACCGGCCCTCCTTGTCCAGGGCGAGGAGATCGAGGCGCTCGCGTGTGTCCGCAAAGCCGTCAAACTCCTTCTGGACGATGAGGAGTTCTTCACCCAGTACACCCGGCATGCCAACGATCCATTCCTGAAGATGGTCTCGTTCGCGAAAATCCAGATCGGAAAAGCGCCTTTTTTTAAGGCGGACGAGGCGATTCTCGGAGATGTCTACTTTGAACATCAGGGGTGGTCCGGGTTGATTGCACAGATTTCGGCGGAATTTAAGGTGTAATGCTACACCCTTGTTCCGACCCAATCAACCAGACGGAACACCTCGAAAGAAAGGGCTTATGCACCCTTACCCCCTTCTCCCGACGTCGCAGGAGGCTTCCCATGCCCGTAACCCAAGCCAATAAGCCCGCCGTGCGCCCTCGTCCAGGCAGCGACCTCCCGCAAACCATGACGGCGGAAGAATACGTTGCGCTGCCAAAACGGCTACACGGCTACACGGCTACAGCTATGAACTGGTGCGGAACGTACTGGTCCTGCGCGATCCGGGACCACGTTGGATCCATGGGTCCGTACAAGGCAAGTTGCAACGCTATCTCGACGAATGGATGGAAAAATTCGGACACGGCGCCGTGGCCGTAGAGGCAGACTGCCTCCTCAGCGAAGCCCCGGATACCATTCGCATCCCGGACGTAGCCGTGCTGCTCCAGCCGTTCGATGCGGAGAACGCATTCCATGGCCGCGTGCGAGGCGCGCCGGACATTGCGATCGAAGTGCTGTCTCCCTCCAACAGCCCGCAGGAAATGCGCGACAAAACAAGCGAGTACTTCCAGGCGGGCGCCCTCCGGATGTGGATCGTAGATCCGGAAACCCGCACGATCGTCATCCGCAAGGCAGATGGGACAAAGATCCTATTCACGGACAAGGATCGACTCGAAGACCCTGAAATACTGCCGGGCTTTACGCTGGACATGCAGAAGGTATTCGGAGCATGAAACCGCCAGTCAGCCCCGGAGAACACCCCTGCAAACCCCTCCTCACCGCCTCAAAGGAACACGCCATCCGGCAACCCTTCGAACAAGAACCGGATACCGGGGCATGCAGCGTGAATTACGAGGTGGCGGAGTTGCCGGCGCGGGGGGAAAGGATTTTGTAAAGAAATTTTTCAAGAAATAATTCAAAAATAATAACGAGCGAGAGAAGCCGCACAACAGGGAAAACGGCGTTTGCCCGAAGAATCGACAGAGCATATCTTGATTCCCACAAGAGCAAAATGCCCCCATGAACGACTCGTCCGTAAAAGATACGCTGGAAGTAACGAACTTCGGGCCGATCGCCAAGGCCAGGATCGACCTGCGCCCGCTGACGGTGTTCGTCGGGCCGAGCAATACGGGCAAGTCGTATTTGGCGGTTCTGATCTATGCGCTGCACAGGCATTTCGGCCAACATCGCAGAGAAATGAGCTATTGGCATCCGGCGAAAAGGGACGCACTCCGCGACGCGCTTGCCGAATGGATGCAAGAAATATCTGGGGGCCAGGAAAGCATGGCGGGCGATAATATCGTACTGCCCAACACGGTGGCAGAGGAAATACGCCGCGTTATCCATGAGCGGGGCCAATATTTCAGCGATGAACTTTGCCGGTGTTTCGGCATGAGCGAAGCCAGTTCGCTGATTCGAAGAGGAAGCCGGAAAGGCGCCCGCATCGATTTTCGCAGGCATGCTACAAAGGATTCCGTCCGATTCGAGCAAGAGTTCGTTATCAAGGCAAAAGGACCCGACGAGATCCGTACCGGGATTTCTCAAGGATTGCAGTTGCGCGCAAGCCAGGAGACGCCTGATAAAAGCGATCTCCCGGAAGCGGACTACCTGCGGTGGAAAGCCCGAGTGACGACACCGATGATAGTTCGGGAAGACGAAGGGCTATGGAATGCCTCCTCCCGGGATCTCATGGAGCATATAGCCCAGCGTATTCTGCCGCAATTTCTCGGTGCGATGCATGCTCCTTCGCACTATCTCCCTGCCGACCGCACAGGCGCGATGCGCACCCATCGCGTACTGCTCAGCTCTCTGATCGACCAGGCTTCGCAACCCGGACGCAACGACCCAATGCCAAGGCTTTCGGGCGTAGTGGGCGATTTTCTGAAGCAACTCGTACGGTTCGGCCATCTTTCCGATCTGCATCTGCGGGATCGAGGAATGCCGACGCTTGCCGAATGCATGGAGCAGGCAATGCTCGAAGGCTCGGTGGATATCGAAACGTCGCCGGTGGGCCTCCCGGAGTTTTTCTATCGACCCCGCGACTGGAAAAAGGCGCTGCCCCTGATGCATGCCTCTTCCATGATATCGGAACTGGCGCCAGTGGTGCTGTACCTGCGCCATGTTATTCGTCCCGGCGAGACCCTTATTATTGATGAACCGGAAGCGCATCTGCATCCGGCCATGCAGGTCGAATTCACCCGCCAACTCGCCGCACTCGTGCGCGTCGGCGTCAGGGTAATTATCACCACGCACAGCGAATGGGTGCTGGAGGAACTCGCCAACATTGTGCGACGCTCCGAACTTTCGGAGAACGATCGCGCGCAATTGTCCCGGGGCGATTACGCGCTGCGTTCCGATCAGGTAGGCGCATGGCTGTTCAAGCCCGGGAGCCGCCCGAAGGGGGCGGTAGTGGAGAAAGTGGAACTGGACGCAGAAACAGGCCTGTTTCAAACGGATTTCGACGAGGTCGCCAACCTGCTCCACAACGACTGGGCCGATATTTCCGGCCGGACCGGAGAGACAATCTGATGGGGTTGGTGGAAAAGATTCGGGAGCGAATTGCGCCCACATGTATCCACGACGGGCGCATCGCGAGAGAAGGTTGCGGCTTGCCTCTGAAGGATGCGCCGAACGTGCGCCTTGTTATCGATTGCGATAAACCAGGTTCGCCACTGGATGCGAATCAGAAACGTTGCGACTACCTGTTTATCGCCGAAGTACCCGGCAAACCGAATTGGATTGCCCCGCTGGAATTGAAAAAAAGGAATCTGGACGCCAGCAAAGTGGTTGACCAACTGCGTGCGGGCGAGCGAGCGATCGAGGAATTGATTGGCGATAAGGTCGAGGTCGATTTTCGCCCCGCAGCAGTCTCCCTCGGTATTGACAAGGCGCAACGAAACGCTTTGAAGAAGCATCGCCATTATGTACGGTTTCGTAATCGTAACGAACCTGTCCGGCTGATTAAATGCGGCGCACCACTGATCCTGATTTTTCAATCGTGAAAAAAATCCGTTAGTTTCTGCAAAAAACTCATCGAAGTCGCCCTCCCGCTCGACATCATTAACAAAGCATCCAAACGAGAGAAATCCATCCGGCACGGCAGGGGGCGAAGGGTTTACAGAGTGGGTTGTTCAGCGACAGAGAAACTTAATCGAATCGTAAAAATTGCATTCGGAAAGACGACCTGAGCCATGGCCTCAAAAGAAACCCCGCCGCTGCACCTCCCCAACCTCTCGATAAAGGGATTCCGGGGCATCAAGGATCTTTCCATTTCACGATTGGGCCGCGTAACGCTGCTGGCCGGCAAGAACAGTAGCGGAAAAACGACCGTGCTGGATGCTGTCCGGGTATATGCGGCGCGGGCGCACCCCGATGTTCTGTCCGAAGTGCTGAAAAATCACAGGGAAGTCGCTGAATTGACGGGCGGTCACGGCCAGAAAAACAATGTCGACTCTCGTATAGAAGCGATCTTCCATGGACGGGATGCATCCAAAGACGCCATCTTTACAATAGGCCCGGATGACGATTCCATGCGACTGGTCGTTGAAGCGATTAACCCGGAGGAAGAAAGATGGCCACACCGCCCTCCTCACTATTTTTCCGCGGTCCCATTACGAACACTCATAGCCTCCTTTGGAGATAACAAGGAAATCGAGATTATCTGGTATTTTTCTCCCTATGCATTAAGCACAAAAACAGCCAGAGATCGCCGTGTTTATCAGGATACAGGATCTGTCAGTGAACATAAAATGCCCACCCCAATAATATGCGAATCTATGGGCCCCGGCCCGTTGGGGAGTAACGAAATAGAAAGATTCTGGGATGTTATTGCACTAACCGACAAGGAAGAAAAAATAGGATATGTCCTGCGACTTATCCTCGATAAAAAAGTGGAGCGCATTGCGATGACCGGGAACGAAAGTAAAAGTCGACGAATGGTTGTCAGACTTGAGGGGCAGTCCTTTCCAGTGCCTCTCGAAAGCTTCGGGGACGGCGCCCTCCGCCTATTCGGCGTGGCCTTGGCCCTCATCAACAGCAAAGACGGCTTCCTGCTCATCGACGAAGTGGAAAACGGCATACATCATTCCATACAGAGCCGCTTGTGGCGCATGATCCTTAAAACCGCAGCCGAGAACAACGTGCAGGTTCTCGCGACGACGCACAGTTTCGACTGCGTGCGCGGCTTCGCGCAAGCCATGACCGAATACGAAGGAAGCGACGGTGCGCTTGTGCGCATCGAGCGAAAAGACGCCGAGATGTGGGCCGTGGAATATTCGGAAGACGATCTGAAAGTTGCTGCGGAGCAGCATATTGAGGTAAGGTAGGTACATGGACAATAACGATCGCGTCCTCCTTGTCGAGGGGCGGAACGACGAACATGTAATTTCACACCTGTGGTGCAGTCACAATGGCTATGAGGGAGAACTCCCCTTCAAGGTCAAAGACAAGAAAGGCTACTCAGAACTTCTTAAGGCTATCAAGTCAGAAGTCAAGGCACCTAATCGGAAAGCTCTCGGCATTATCGTAGATGCGAACGATAGATTGAGCACCCGATGGGATGCTGTGGTCAAGAATCTCGAACAGGAAGGCATCGAACCGCCTCACAGCCCCAATAAAACCGGCACCATTATCCCCGGCACATCCCGCACCCCCCGCATTGGTATCTGGCTCATGCCAAACAATGCGTCTTCCGGCGAACTCGAAGATTTCGTTGCTGAAATGATTCCCGACGGCGATCCGGTATGGCCGAGGTCGGAATCCTACATTCAAGGCATTCCAGAGGACGAGCGTAAGTTTGGCGAGAAAAAGATCCTGCGAGCAAAGGTCCACGCTTGGCTCGCGGCAAGAAAAAAACCCGGACAGATGGGCTTGGCTATTCGTCATAACGACTTGGACGTAACCAGCCGGCTCAGCACAGAATTCGCAGATTGGCTGCGGGAACTCTTCGAGCCGTCGCCTTGACCGCAGACTGCATTGCGATATATCTGGCGCAGTAGCGCAACTACTGCACTTCGCCGTTCTCCCGCGAATACAGATCGCGCGTTCTCTTCCTTTCCCGGAAAGCAGAAACGTTAGCGTCCTATCGCGCTTGGTGAGCCTGTCTCCTCGGCAGTTATCCTGCGCCGGGTTCAAACGTCGGATATGCAGCATGCCCGGTTGGAATCGCGCAAACCGCCCGCGATGCGCATGAAATAAATAATGCTGTAATCGATCTACAGCATATCATCGCGCAAGAATTTGTTGTGCAATACCTTCTTTCTTGCGCGATTCAGAGGTCAGGAGCACTCCGGGTGTGGATCGTAGATCTGGAAACCCGCATGATCGTCATTCACAAGGCGGATGGGACAAACACCCTGTTCGGGGGCACGGATCGACTCGAAGACCCTGAAATACTGCCGGGCTTTGCGCTGGACATGCAGAAGATATTCGGAACGTGACCATCCCCGGAAATCTCCAGGGCGATCCCCCCGCCTCCGTCAAGGAGAGAATTAAAGGCCGTACGCAACAAGTGCCTTTTCTATCTCCGGGACGGGCATATGGCTCATGTCTCCCTTCAGATACAGAAAAAAACACACCATGAGTTCACCGTCAAAATAGTGGACTATGCGCCCAAAGTTATGTGGGGATATATTCGTCCATCCCACTTTGGCTATAAATACTGGCCTTTCTTTTTCCAGCCCCTTTATGGGTTTGCCCGGCGGATCCTGTCCTTGCGCTATCCTGGCAACTTTATCGCGAACATAATTCTCCAGTCCAGGGCGTTTTCGAGATAGCGTTTTAATGTCAGACTGAAAACCGCTGTCAAATTCAATCGTTACTTCCGACATGCTCTTCAATTTTATTTTCGAGCAATTTTATGAATTGCTCGCTGGCCGATAGTGCGGCCACTTCCGCGATGTCCTCAACCCGTATCAAAACGTTCTCCAATCGTTCCATTACGTTTTTTCGCCAAGGTATCGATCCGGGGAGCGCAGACAATTCATTCATCTTGGCCTTTATAGCCCTCGCTGCATCTGATCCGGCATGCGCTATGTCCGCTATACGCTTCCTGTCGGCCTCTGAAGCAACTTCAAACGCATCCCACAGCGCCTCGATCAGCCCTATGCTATGCTCCATAGCAGACAGTGCCGAATAATCCGGTTGCGCAGGCGTGACAGGAATCAGGAATGTGCCGGCATTCTTGTCCTCAAGCCACTGTATGCTGCTCTGCAGCATATCACCGTCGCTAAGTGGGCGTGTCTTGGTCAACGGCATGGATAAAGACAAGTTATTGTCAAGGTATACGTAATACGGCAATAAAATATGGGCCCCTGGGCATATAGCAATTACAGGGGATGCGCCATTGGCTTCTCTGCCTCAATGACGGCGGTTTCCTCTGGATGTTCCCCTGAAACAACCCGCCCCTCCCCGGAAAACACCCCTACAACCCTCTCCTCACCGCCTCCATCGCCCTGATCGCCCGGTTCCACGTTTCCTGATCCTCCAGTACGGCATTAGGAAACATGCACCCGTCCCGGCAGATGCGCCGGACATCGCCTCTTGTCGGTTCTGGTCCTTCGCGGACAAACCGGACTTTGACCATGGTCATGATCCCTCGTCGAATATGGTCTCGTCCGTGAGCGGCATGAAACGATTCGTCAATCTCTTGAAACGATTATGTCCTTAAAATACAAGGGTTTATCGAGTTGTCACAAAATATCGTTTCACCGAAAAAGAAACGATACTGCCGGGCTTTGCGCTGGACATGCAGAAGGTATTCGGAGCATAAGCAACCCGGCACGACAGTACGCTTAAGGAAGCTCTGATTAACCCCCCCCAAAAAAACTGCCCGGCTTTATCGGTCCACTTCTGTTTGGGAAGACCAGACTTCCTGCCATGCCTGATACTCTGATGGCCGTATCCGGTACCGTGCAAAATTGCCTTCATGAAGGCTCATAAGCTCGGTTTCGGCCATTTCGCGGAAAGCCTCGCGGTCGCCACCGGCGATGTGGCCGTCTGCCCATTTGGCAATGTGGGCAATAGCGTCCTGTCGGCCCATGGTTCCGAGTACGACACTGGCGATGATCTCTCGAAGCTGGTCGCGGTAACGAAGCCTCATCGGATCGGGTTCGCCAAGCGACTGCCGAACAGCGGTATAACGCGCTGCCGAACGTTCGTAGGCCCAGATGAAAACATCCTTGAGCAGCTCGATCTTCCTGAGCTCATACACGCCAAGAACCGCCTGCGTATATAAATCATTCGGCACATCCTGGAATGAGAGCGGTGAAAGGTTGGCCTTAATAAGCGGAATGTTGGCAGACAGGCGAGAGACCCGCTTGTTGACGTCATCGAAGGGCTGCAAATACGGAATTTGGGCCATAACAAAGAAGGCCTGCTCGAAAGGGTCCTCTATTGCATGGGCCGAAGCAAGTATCTGATCGAAACATTCCTCAATGATTTGCAGGACTTCGAGCGGATGGAAAGCCGACCCTGTGATGCCGACTGCAATCTGCCTGAGCCGTCCCGGCGCGTCCGGATCGGAAAGCAGATTGTTGGCAAGCATCGCGTGAAGGTTCAGGATCGTGTATCGATTGAATCCGATTTCATTGGCTTCGGTGACCAATAATTCGATGGCGTCTTTATGGTTCAGGATCATCTGCGTTTCAAGCCGATCCTTACCTTCGGCAGCCTGGCCGAAATCGATCAGACGCCTGGTGTCGAGCAGCGAATAGGTATTGCCCTCCAGGCGGCTTGAGTTCCAGGAAAGATCGATCAGCAGACGATCAAGTATCTGTCTTGCATAGGTACCGGCAGGCTGTTCCCCGATCTGCGGCTTGCCGATCTCGTGCAAATGCGTACGCTCCTCATCCGAAAGATAGAACGTTTCGTTGGGGCGGTAGGAATCAAGAAAGGCGCGGTCATAGCCAACCGGCTCGCGGCTTTCCGGCGCTTGCCTGACATACTTCCGAATTTCCTTGCCGGCCTTTGATATCGGAATCGACTGCTTGCCGGGCGCTTCGGCAGCCCCTGATGTTTCCTCTCCTGTGGAAAGACGATACCTGGTGGCCCTTCCCGCACCTTCCCGCACAAGCCGGTTATCTTCGACAAGACGCTTGAGACGGTACCGCAGGGTACCCGGATAGATGGCCTTGTCCAACTCTTCATGGAGCTGCCGTACGGACAGCCCATCACGGTGGGCCGTCACCGCGTCGATAATCGCTTGCAGGTCTTCTTCGGCGATGTGTCTGGCCACAATACCCCTCTTGTTATGCAATTAAGACATGGAGTCAAACAAAAATAAGCAAAATCGAATAAGAATAAGTGGAATCAAATAAGAATAAGCAGAATCGAATAAGAATAAGCGGGATCATAATCGAAAGTCAAGCACGATTCTGTACTTGCTCCAGCACGCGCAATGTAATAGGAAAGCGAAATCAAAACAGCTAAAGTAATCACAGTAACATAATCTGAATTGTCGCGTAAAAAGACAAAAAATAAAACATCTTACATACTATTCTCCTATAGACCTTATTCAAAAATGGCGAACACGCGGAACGACCTGGGTTTGAATACATGAAAGCGAGGTTTGGTAGGCTAAACTTCGAAGGCGGAAAAATTTGGTCGCGGTTGTCATGATCGAAGTGATAGTGAAATTACTTTAAATATTTCGGTCTTGTCCACGGAAATTCACCTAAATTTATCCATCCGGTAAACGATTATTTTACTCTGCGGCTATAATATGTCCGATCGCCTTACGAGCGATATTATCATTTCTAAAATGCCAACGAATTGCTGTGTTTTCCTCGTGAGAAGAAGGACAAGCGGTAAGATGCTGGCGAAGTGATACATTGTTTTCGTTTTCCAGACGACGAAAACACTTAGAAACTGTGGCTTTACGCCATAATATGAGACCTTGGCCGTTATTTTTCGGTAATGCAGGCGACAAGAGTTTGCTCGAAGCATTGATCATGAAGCTAAACCGAATAATCCACCGAAGGCTTCTGAGAAGTCAAGCGCAGTACCCTCTATTTTCGCGTGGAAGCGAAGTTCGCCTCGCAAATGACCTTCTCCTACTCAACGCTCGAGGCCTCTTAAGTGGAAAAGTGGCAAACATAAGGTGCCAAAGGACGGACGCAACTGGTCGCGAGCGTAAGAAGAACGCTCCAGCACAAGCAACGATACAAAATGCCAGAAACCAGCTACAATGGGCGATTTGTCATCAC
>JANQSQ010000403.1 GCA_028283985.1 Rhodothermales bacterium
TGTGGGCGACCCGCCTCTCACGATCGGGTGTTCGGGTCGGGAGTCGGAGGTACAAAGTGTTGAGTGGATTAACAGGGATCCGCTGTCGAACCACACGGCCGCTTTGACTTCCGCATCCGTACGTTATCCCGTATTCCACGTTTCGGCCTCCCTGCCCAGAGAGGTGGAAGCCGTGCGATGGGACTACTACGTGATTTTTCGGCTTCATGAGGGCGGAGAAGTTCGCAAGTCGGTGAGGGTGACCGAGTTAAACAGGGCTAATCTCCGGTGTTCCTGGCCCAATGTACAAGAGGGAGACGACGATATTCAGTTTGACTGCGAGGTGACGGATGGTCCTTCGGGCGTCGAGGAGTACACGTACGCATGGGAAGCAAGGAGCGATACGCCGAACACGGATCTGCTGGTGGACGGCACGGACACGCCCACTCCGACGTTTTCCGTGCCGGACGATATAGACGAGGACAAAAACTACCGGTACTCGCTCATCGCATCGGCCACAGGTTTTCATCCTGCAAAAGCGATAATGTTGGTTAGGGTGCGGGACAGGGCCGATATCGCTGTCGCGTGCGGAGGGCCCTATGAAGTAGCCGAAGGGGGTGAGGACATTGAACTGAAATGCGAGGCGTCCGGTTCGCCAGGGGGCAATTATACATGGAAATGGACAGGAGCGAATACGTCATTCCTGAGCGACGACGAAGTCGCCGATCCCACGTTCGCCTCCCCGGACGATATAACCGGACATCAGGTCTATACGTACACGGTAACGGCTTCGGCGGACGATGCGGCCGCTGGCTCCGCCGAGGTGACGGTGCGGGTGAAGGATACGGATATACCGGATCCCGTTATCACGTGCAACGATCCCGATCCGGTGTACGAAGGTACAACCGATTTTACGCTGGACTGTTCGGTAGAACACGAGCCGTCGGATCCTATGTACGCATGGACGGCCCGCGGCAGTACGCTGGACACGAGTCTGTTGACTTCCGGTAGGGACGGTCTCACTCCGACATTTTCCGTACCGGACGATATAGATGAGCCGGGCGGAGCGGATAAGAACTACGAATACACGGTGGCGCTGGCCTCGCCTTCGATGTTCAATCTGGTCACCGCCAATGTCACTGTCGTAGTACTGGAGAAACCGGATATCTATTGTAGTCCTGATCCCGGACACATCGTAATCAATATTTATGAAGGCGAGGAGTATCTATTGTCCTCTTGCAGGGGTGGATGGGAAGGCGCGCCTGCTGGCTCCGACTATGCGTATGAATGGACTGCCCGGCGTACGTCGGATATATCGCTGCTCAGCGCGGCGGACATAGCATCTCCGACGTTTAGCGCACCGGACGAAGTGGACGATTACGAGACGTACTACTATACGCTGACAGTGAGCGCAGAGAACGCGGATGACGCCTCGGTTCCAGTTTCTGTGATAGTGCTGGAAAAGCCTGATATCACGATCGCATGCGAAGACAGCCCCTACGAGGTGGACGAAGGGGACGACCCCATTAAACTGGAGTGCGGGGCATCGGGTGCGCCGGGTACCGATCCGGACTATACATGGTCATGGTTGCCAACCACTAACCTGACGGATCACAATGAAAATCCTTCCACGTTTACTGTGCCGGACGATGTAGATCAGGATACGACATATACGTACACGGTAACCGCGAGTGCGGCGAATGCAGAAGACGGTACTGCCGAGGTAACCGTGACGGTGAAGGACACGGTCACGCTTGCGCCTGTTATCACATGTATAGACGCCGAGGTATACGAGGCCACGGACGACTTTACGCTCAACTGTACGGTGGAGAACGAGCCGTCGGACGCTACGTATTCGTGGGCGGCTCGGGGCGATACGCAGGATACGAGCCTGTTGACGAGCGGGACGAGCAGTCTGACGCCAACGTTCGCTGTGCCGGACGATATACCGGGGCCATTCCACTCCCACGAGTACGACGACTACAAGGAGACCTTCGAATATACGGTGACGCTTTCGGCTTCGGGTATCCTCGACGTCACCGGGAATGTTAAGGTGACGGTGAGAGAGAGGCATAATATTCGCTTCTGTTACGTCGACCTTTCTAACAACTGCTACTCCGCATATGGGCATTACGCCTCTAATTATTATACAGTGTGGGAAGGTGCGGCTGATTTCAATCCCCCGGCTCTATATACAATTGGCAGGCTTAAAAACGCCCCCGGTTCGAATCCTGTCTATACACTTACCTTGAGCGGCTCGCCTGCGACAGCTCTTTCGCTTATGGCCCCTTTGAACATCCAGACTATGACGGGGACAGATACATTTAACTTCCCGACATTTTTTGTCCCTGACCAGGTTGATCGGAGCACGAATTACGTGTACACGCTTACGATATCGGCTCCATTTGCCGAGGATGCGGTTTACAAGATATTCATTCTCGTCAAAGACAGGTCTCCTTCGATCACATGCATAGATAGCGAGGCATACGAGGGCGCGGCCGGTTTTACGCTCAACTGTACGGTAGAGAATGAGCCGTCGGGCGCTACGTATTCATGGGCGGCTCGGGGCGATACGCAGGATACGAGCCTGTTGACGAGCGGTACGGACGGTCTGACGCCAACGTTCGCTGTGCCGGACGATGTGCAGGGGACAACGGACTACGAATACACGGTGACACTGTCGGCTTCGGGCATTGACGACATTACCGAAGACATTACCGTGACGGTTCTGGAGAAGCCGGATATCTATTGCTCCGATCCCGGGTTTGAACTTATAGCTGCAAAATCATGGGAGACGTATGAAGGTAACCAGGATTTCCCATTACGCATTTGCGAACAAGGATGGGCAGGTGCGCCGGGCGCTAATCCCGTCTACGCGTTCGCATGGACAGCCCGGGGCAGCACGGCGAACACGGACCTGCTTAGCGCGACGAACATAGAGGCTCCGACGTTTGCCACACCGGATACGGTAGAGAGCGCCGAGAACTACGAGTACCGGCTGACAGTGAGTGCAGCGAACGCGAATAGCTACTCGATGAATGTTGGCGTAGCGGTGTTTAATGCGCTGAACCTTGTGTGCGAAGGCCCCTACGAGGTTGACGAGGGCGATGCCGACATCGAGTTGGAATGTGATGCGTCCGGCGTACCCGATAAATCTCTGTATACGTGGTCATGGTTACCGAGCGCCAACCTGACGGAGCACTATACGGGTACGCCCATATTCGATGTGCCTGACGATGTAGATAAGGATACGACCTGGAAGTATGGAGTAACGGTGGGGGCATTCCGTGCGAGGTCCGATAACGCCACTGTTACGGTAACGGTGCGCGACACGGATTCGACGGATCCTTCGCTCGCCTGCACAGACAGGGAAGTATACGAGAACACCGCCGATTTTCCGCTGGACTGTACGGTGAGGGATGCGCCTTCGGACGCTACGTACGCGTGGACGGCTCGGGGCGACACGCCGGACACGTCGCTTCTGAGCGCTTCGGACATTGCCTCGCCGACGTTTTCGGTACCGCCCAATGTGAACTCGGATACGGACTACGAATACACGGTCACGCTGTCGGCTTCGGGCGTCGACGACGTTACCGAAGACGTTATCGTTACGGTGCTGAACCGTGGCGCGCTTGCGGTGTTGTGCACGGATCCCGGTTCGGTATACGAAGGTTCGGCAGATATCGCTTTCGACTGCGAGGCCTCGGGCGCTCCAGCGGGTTCCGATTACGCGTACGTCTGGACAGCCCGCGGCGACACGCAGGATACGTCACTTCTGAGCGCTTCGGACGTTGCCTCGCCGACGTTTTCGGTTCCCGAGGAAGTGGCTTCGACGACGCGGTACGAATACCTTTTGACGGCGAGCGCGGAGAATGCGGAGGACGGGACTGCCGAGGTAACGGTGACGGTGCTGAACCGTGGCGCGCTTGCTGTATTGTGCGCGGATCCCGGTTCGGTGTACGAGGGATCGGCGGATATCGCTTTCGACTGCGAGGCCTCGGGCGCTCCAGCGGGTTCCGATTACACATACGCCTGGACGGCCCGCGGCGACACACAGGATACGTCGCTTTTGAGCGCCACGGATGTGGCCTCGCCGACGTTTGCGGCGCCGGACAACGTGACCTCGACGACGAGGTACGAATACCTGCTGACCGTCTCGGCGGCGAATGCGCAAGACGGTACAGCGAGGGTGGCGGTGACGGTGTTGAATACGGGCGCGCTTGCGGTGGCGTGCGCGGATCCCGGTTCGATGTACGAGGGATCGGCGGACGTCGCGTTCGACTGCTCGGCTTCGGGCGCTCCCGCGGGTTCCAATTACGCGTACGCCTGGACGGCCCGCGGCGACACACAGGATACGTCGCTTTTGAGCGCCA
>JANQSQ010000412.1 GCA_028283985.1 Rhodothermales bacterium
GAAATGCGCACGAGGCTTTTTTTCGGAAAGATCAAGTCCTGGCGCGTCAAATCATAGCGTACGACCAACGGGTGGATCGGTTGTACGAAGAAATGATTACGACGACCGGGCGGCTCATTCGGACCTGGTCCGACCAGGCCGACGAGATTATTCACCTCGTTCATATCGGCAAGTCGGTCGAACGCATGGCCGATCATGCAAAAAACATTGGCAAAGTCGTCGTATTTCTGGTGGAGGGTGTGGATATACGGCACCAGAGCGTGGATCGTAATCCGGACCGGAGCATATCGCAGGCGACATAACCGCTACGCCCTAAGCAATAATAACCTTCCCGTTAGGAGGCGAGCGTTTCATGATCGCAGGCCGATGGTTTTTTTGTGCAATCCTTTTTGTTGCAACTCTGTTTACGGCGTCGCCCGCCGAGGGGCAGAAGGTGGTTAGCTACGGAGCGGATTTCCTCGCAACCGGCGCCGGCGGCCGGGCGCTGGGTATGGGAGGAGCCCATATTGCGCTGGCGGACGATGTGAGCGCAGGCTACTGGAATCCCGCCGGCCTCAGCCGAACGGTGTTTCCCGAAGTGGAATACATGCATGCCGAGCGCTTTGCCGGGATCGTTTCGTTCGATTACGGGGCGGTCACAAGGCCTGTCAATGCCCGCTCGACGCTGGGCGCCTCGTTTTTCCGGAGCGGCGTGAACGATATAAAAAACACGCTGGATGCGTGGGATCCCGAGCGCAACCAGCCTCGACCTCATGCCGAAGAGCACATTTCCAGTTTTTCGGCGGCGGATGCGGCGTTCTTCCTGAGCTACGCCCGCCTTGTGCGTACGAATCTTGCCGCCGGCGTGAGCGCGAAGATCATCCGCCGGAGCATCGGCGATTTTGCCAATGCCTGGGGGTACAGTTTCGATGCAGGGGGATTGTACCGGCGCGGAAATTTCGTCGCGGGGGTCAATTTGCAGGACGCTGCCGGTATGAGGCAATCCTGGAACGTGAATCGGGACCTCCTTTCCAACATCCGGGATGTTTTTGGCCAGACGCTTCCCGAGGGCGGCGTGGAGACCGTGCTGCCGCTTCTGCGGCTCGGATCGGGGTATGTCCTGAACTTCGGGGTGCATCATATCACCCTCGGTCTGGATGTGGATATGGCTTTTGAGGGGCGGCAGGCCTATGCGCTGCACACAGGAGAGGTGTCGTATCATCCCCGCCTGGGCGTGGAATACGGTTTTCGGAACGTCATGGCGCTGCGCGCGGGACTTACCGATATCCTCAAATCCGAGCGGGAGGGCTGGGATGCCGCCCCGACGGTAGGAGCGGGCCTGCATTTGGGCCGACTGGCTATCAATTACGGGTTTGGCGATTTTGCGGGTCTTGCTTCCGATCTCGGCTATACCCATCGCATATCGGCCCGGGTCGTACTGGCGCGCGCGGCATGGCGGCGCGCCGCCGAATGATTGCAGGTTATTCTGTTTTCCCGGACATTCCGGCACGGACACCCCCGAA
>JANQSQ010000414.1 GCA_028283985.1 Rhodothermales bacterium
GAATTCCGCAAGGGTCACCTCGCTCCCGTCGGAGAAGCGGCACGTCAACACCTCCAGCAACTGCTCTGCAGGGTGGCCGGGTGTGCGTAGTCCCTCGACGATCCGCCTGGCCTCCCGGTTGAACGACACGGGATCGCCCGTCCGGGCGTCGAACACCACAACACCGACCGGCGAGGTCTCCACGAGGGCTTCAAGGTCGGCCCGCGCCCGCCGCTCATCCCGGTACGTGCGGGCGTTGGCGATGGCGGCGGCCGCCTGCGAGGCGAAGAGCACCATGATTTCCTCGTCCTTGACCGTGAATGCCTCGCCGTCCTCCTTGTCGCCGAGGAACAAGTAGCCGAGATGCTCGCCCCGGTGATGCATCGGCGCGCAGTGCATCGCTCCCAAAGCCCACGGGCTGACGGGAAGGCCGAGCGATTCCAGGTAGTCGGGCAGATCCGTCATGCGGAAAGGCTGCTCCATATCCTTCCGGAGGTGTTCGAAAAGCCGCGGTCCGTCCGGCCACGCTACGATCATCCGGAGCTCCTCGGCCGAAAAGCCGGAGGTCAGAAAGTTCCGTAGATCTCCGTGCAAGTCGATCGTCGTGATCGCGCCTCTGTTCGTGCCGGTCAGCACGCAGGCGCTGTCGACCGCCTCCTGGAGCACGGTCTCCAGATCCAGGCTCGAGCTGATGCGCAGGACAGCCGCGCCCAACCTGGAGAAGCGCTCGTTAAGCACCTGTATTTCCACTTCCAGCTCGTTGGATTTATTCATTTCCCGCACCTCGATTCGTGTTTAAGGCAGCATCCCGGGTTCGCGCCGCGCGTCGGCCGATACGGCAATCCCGGCTCCGCGACGATTCGGTCCGGAAGGATGCCGGATGACAGATCTATCCCGAAGGTAACAATAAAATTACAGATATAACCTGTAATGTTACAGTTATGATATATAAATGGCATGAAAAATAGTTGATTCATTGATAGTTTACTATCAGAGGCTTGTCCCCACCTGGTAATATTCACAAAATGGATGCGGCCTAATGTCTATGTGTCCGACACGCCGAGAGCAGGAAAAGCTGAACGGATGGAAGCCCACCCGAGACCTGAAGAATAGCTGCGGGCGCCCGCCCCTCGGTTTAGCCCGGCTCCCGTTCATCGACCTGAGAGGCGGTACGAATTGAAGCAAAGACCCCCACGTTACCCGTATAAAGAAGAAAGGACCGTGAAGCATTTCGCGATCGGCGTCATCCCCCCAGGCTTTATGGTCGGTCTATCGACCACAGCCGGTCGCCTGGCGCGCGTACTTGCCGTCGCATTGCTGGCGTGTGCGTCTTTGGGACACAGTCAGGTTATCGAGAAAGACGGGTTTCCTGAAAAGAGCGGGGGGGTTTGGGGGGAAACGGTCGGGACGCCCGCCGTACAAGAGGAATGCGGCCCTTTTATGCTTCCCGGGAAATTTGAGGAAGGCTGCCTGGAGAACAAGAGCCGGTTTCGTTCGGGTCCGGATTGGAATCGGAGGGAGGGGTTCTTTTCTTTCGGAAATGCCCGGCGCTTCCGACTATCGGCCTTCCCGTCCTCCCGATCGTCAGGCGCCTCCCCGCCTCAAATGCCCTGTAGCGTGTTCCTGGAGCAATTGGCGACGGGCACGATCAAGTGCTATGTGTGGGATCCGGGTTAGGAACTTGAGTATTTCCGGGTACCGGTGGGTGTAAAACGACGGCAAGCCGGCACTGAGCCGAAGGTCCGGCGCGTGCACCTGCTGTAACATATGTTTGCGCTGGCGCTCGTACAAAGAGTCCTCCAGGTCGTCAACGAATTTTACTATTATTGATACCCTTGAACCCTTGACGGTTTGCAGCCTGTGTGTTTCCGACAAGCCCGATAGAAACTGGCGTAAGAACCGAATCCGATAGCGCGCGCCAGGTCTGTCATATAACAGGTAGTTCTGTGAAGTATACGCCGCGCCACCTGGATACGCGCCCACTCTATGTATTCTCCAGGCGTTCTCCGTACATTGCTGCTTAATGCAACTTCACCTGCAAATCGCTCATGGAAAGAATGTGTCCGAATGCGGCATTCCGTAATTACCATCTGTACGGACAAGGAGGATGACAATAAATTTTCATGGATGTAATCGAGCGCAAGCAGGATATCAACCTTTTTCGCCTGTGCTGCATCCATTTTCAGAAATTCTTTATAGGCTTTTTCTACAACGGCAGATTCAAGCCCCTTTTTGTTATTTTTTTTCGAATCCCCAATAGTCTTATCAAGGTCCGTTAAACGTTTTGGCATCATGCGACTGAGTATATATTTTTATTCTCGATACTCCTCATTTAATTTTAATCATTAATTATCTAATATGCTCCCGAAAATCATATTTTTAGGAGTATGCGAAATATTATCTATGGAGTATGTGGAATGTTGATTGTTCAGGATGCCAAATTATGAACTTTACATTCCACTTTGCGTAGAAATTTCGAAACGCATATACCTTCCCAAGGTGAATATGAATATACCTTAAATTCATGTTCTCGCAGTATACATCCTGATGT